>JAUWMS010000012.1 GCA_030613045.1 Candidatus Latescibacterota bacterium
GAGCGCGATATGAGAAGATATACCTACGCAATCTGAAGGACACGGTCGGGACTGATTTGGTGGCGATCCCGCAGCGGGAGATGGTTGATAAGATGAACGAGGCGGACGAAGAGGAGGCCGGGAAGGTCGCCCGAAGGTGGATCGAAGAAGCGGAGGGAATGAAGGGGACCAACGAGGCCGAGGTGGTGAAATCGGCAAAACTCTATCTCGCTATGAAGGAGTTGATGGAGGAGCACCACTGCCAGGCGATCACTACCGAAGGCTATACCGTCTTTCGAACCTACAAGGGAGGTTCCATTCCCTCTCAGGGGTTACCCGCTTCGCAATTTTATACGGATGGCATAGCGGCCACCTCCGAGACGCTGATAGACTCTTTGATCACTCAGCAGCTCGGCTTAACCCTCACCGGTAGCACCGGTTTTAACGGGGATTACCTGATAGACCCCTTTAACGAGATAGCCATCATTGGTCACTGCGAGTGCCCGATCAACCCCTACGGGGACGATAGAAAAGTGTCCTACGTTGTAAGAAATTTGCCTTTATGGGAGGAAAATAAAGGCGGCGCCTGCGTTCAGGTGAACTTGCCCGTGGGAGAGACGGTTACGGTAGCCAAGATAAGCATGTACGACAGGAAGATCACCCTCTTTACCGGGGAGACGGTCTCCGGCGAGGAATTGTTTGCCGGGTGGGACGACATTCTGTGCAGGACGAAATTGGCGGTTAAAACCGACGCAGAAGCGTTGCTCGAACATCTCGACTGGAAGACGTTCGGCAACCACAGGGTGGCCTTCTACGGGGATCACAGGCAGAGCTTCAAGGATTTGGCCGTTTTGATGGGGTTTGAGGTCATGGAGGACGATAAGGATTGAGGATTAAACAACTTGCTTGTTATCTCACGCAAAGCCGCAAAGGATTTTTGCCTTCGGAAGGGGGTTTTCTTTGTGGTCTTTGCGGCTTTGCGTGAGGGGAAAGGGACATTTATTTGATCCTCGATCCTAAGGAAGCTTAACGAACGGATTTTCGTCTTTTCCAGCGGAAGGGATTGTTAAAGAATCGAAAGCTTTTGAGAGAGTGGAGCAGACTGTTGAGGTAATAGGTGAGTAGAGGTGATTCAGCCGGCGGCCCCGGCCTTATAGCACTTGACCCCGCGATGGGCATGGCCGGGGACATGTTCTCGGCGGCCCTCATCGGGTTGGGCGTTCCGGCTCCGGTGGTGACCGGTGCCATGGAGCGCGCAGCACGCCCTTTGGGTATAGCTAAGGTGCAAGCGGAGACTGTCCGCACAAAAGAGGGACCAGGGGTACGCCTCCGGATCGAGCTGGAGGCTAACGATTTCCACCTGACTGCCAGCGACGCTCGCACGTACTTAGAAGCGTCCGTCAGAGCGGAGCATTTGAGTCCCCCGTATGCCGAGTTTTCCCGGCGGGCGCTGGAGATCCTCATCGCTGCCGAACGGGAGGCTCACAGCGGCGGGCGATTGGATGTGGGCGAGCTGCACCTGGAGCCCATCGGCTTAGTCCACACGCCTTATTCCCATAAAGCGCCGAGCCAGCCCAAAAAGGGGGCAAAAGGCACGTTCTACGTGGAGCTTTTTCCCGAGTTGGCAACGGGGCTTGCGGGGGTGGAGGCTTTTTCCCACCTCTACGTCATTTCCTACCTGCACCGGTCGTCCGGCTACTCGCTGACCGTGACGCCGCCGTGGCAAGAGGGCGAGAGACCTCGGAGGGTAGGGCTTTTCGCAAGCCGCTCACCCAACCGTCCCAGCCCTCTTGGGTTCACCCTGACTGAGGTGCGCCGGATCGAGGGGAATCGGATTTACACCGGCCCCCTGGATCTGTTCGATGGGACGCCGGTGGTGGATATCAAACCCCACCTGCGTACCCTGGACGAGACCGATTTGGGCAACGACGGATGGCTCGCCGACAGCGATCACCTGCGGCTCCACAAGGAGGGGATACCGCATCCCCACGCCAGTGAAGAAGCGGTTTTGCACGAGGCGCAGGACATCCTGTTGGATGTTATGGGAGCGGCTAAGGGGCTGGAGTTCTTAGGGGCTTCATTGGAGGGCGTAGTCTGCCTGACGCCGATTTCGGTGGGTGGGGGGAAGGTCCGGTTTTCCCACGGCGTACTACCGGTGCCGGCTCCGGCAGTTACGGCTGTCCTTAAACGGTACAGGATTCCCCACGTTGCCGGGCCAGTGGACGTGGAGCTTCTGACGCCCACCGGTGCCGCCTTGCTGGCCGCGCTCCAGCCCAGGTGGCGTCCGCGTGAAATGGGCCCGGAAGGCAAGGTTACCCGACGAGGGTTGGGCCTTGGCACCAAGGAGTTAGAGCCGCTCAACAGACTGTGGCTCATGCTGATGTAGCTTATAAGTTCTTGGACAAAATTATTTTCATATTCATCAGGAAGCCAGGAACCCAGGAGAAAGGCCATCCCTATGCCATTCATCCCAGGTCTCTCCTGGCTTCTTGGATTCCTTATGGTATCGCGGGCGCTACGGTGAAATTTTGGGAAGGTAATTTTGTCCACCTACTTATACCTCTCCTCAGAACATCCATCCAGACTTCCGAAGTTTGCAAAACTTCGGAAGTCTCTCCCATGCTCAGCGCTAAGTAGGTGGACAAAATTAAATTGCACCGCAGAGTCCGCAGAGATCACAGAGAAAGTCCCTGTGAAAGTGGGAAAGTGGAAGGAGTCTCACCGTCTCACTTTCTCACCTTCTCATCTTCTTCCCTCTGCGGGCTTTGCGGCTTTGCGGTGAGCATAAGAAAATAAGTTTGTCCAAGAACTCAGGAAGGGGGGGGGACAGGAAAAGAACCGGGATTTTGCTGGCGATGTGAGGATGGATGCAGGCCATTTATTGAATGTTTTATCTGAGGAGGTGAATGTGTTAATTGACGCTAAGACTCAAGACATCCTGAGGAAAAAGTTTGAGCAGGAACTTCGGGAGACGGTGGATGTCAAGGTATTTACCCGAAGCATTCTCACCGGCAATGAAGATCCCCAATACGCGCAGTTTAGCAAAGACTTAGTGAAGGAGCTTTCTGAGATCAATCCTAAGATCAAGGGGGAATTTCTCAGTCTGGAGAGTGAAGAGGCCAAGGAGCACCATCTTTCTGTTTCACCGACGATTCTTATTGGCAAGGAGTTGGGCTATTCCATAGCCTATTGGGGAGCCCCTGCGGGACATGAAGCCAGTGGGTTTATCGAGACGATATCTTTGGTTTCCCAGGGAGAGAGCGGCCTGGATACTTCCTCCAAGGCAAAATTGGAGGGGATAGATCAATCGGTTCTTTTGGAAACTTATGTAACGCTTAGTTGTTCCTATTGTCCGCAGGCCGTTCTTTTGAGCCATCGGATGGCTATCGAGGTTCCCGGGAAGATCACCTCGCGCTATGTCGAAGCCCAGGAAGTGATGGATCGAGCTCGGGAATTCAGCGTATCGAGTGTCCCTCAACAGGTGATCAACGAAGAGTTGGATTCTGTTACTATCGGAGTTCAACCCGAAGGGACCTTTGTAGATCAGATCTTACTTTTTGGGTCCTCCCGGGCGGAAGAAATTCTTTCTCAGGAAAGAGAGCAGACGAAAAAAAAGGAGGAACTTGTAGATAAGCCAGATTATCCGATTGTCTTAAACGAAGACAATTTTGATCGGGCCGTGAATCAGTATCCTTTTTTAGTCGTGGACTGCTGGGCAGAGTGGTGTATGCCCTGTCGAATGGTTTCTCCGACGGTAGAGCGATTAGCCAAGAAACATGCAGGGGAAATCGTTTTCGGGAAATTAGATGTAGATGGAAATCAGGGGGTCGCCTCTCGATTCGGGATTATGTCTATTCCCACGTTGCTCGTATTTAAGAACGGGAAAAAAGTGGATGCTATTGTCGGGGCTTTGCCTGAAAACGCCTTGGAGCAAAAGCTCCGTGTCCATGCATAGACGATGGAAAGGTAGGATAGAGATGACCAAGAGAGCGATGAACCTGAGGGTGTTTGAGGGGAAGGAGAGCCCGGAAATTTTCTTCCAGCCCCGTATCGAGTGGTGGTATTGGTATAATAGGGACCGGGGGACCCTGCCTGAGCGATACAGGGAGATGGGCATGCTGGACGTCTTCGACGATCTGAAGGTCTCCATCCGGTACATAAGCTACTTCACAGGCCTTCCGGGAGCCACAGCGGTCAGATACTCGGACAAGGTGAACATCAAGGAGAAGGTGGAAGGGGACAGGAGATTTGTTATCACCGAGACCCCGAAGGGGGAGCTGGTCACCGAGCAAAGGACGTCCTCCGAGGGACAATGGCGCATCGTGAAGTATCCTATCGAAAACGGAGACGATGTAGAAAAGGCGATAGCGCTCTTCGAGAACACGCGCTCTGTGTTCATCAAGGAGAACTTTGAGAGAGGGGGTGCGTTTTTCGGGGAAAGGGCCGAACCTCAGTTTTTTGTCCCCAGGAGCGGCTATCAGCACCTCGCTCTGTATGGAATGGGGGTGGAGAATCTGATCTACGCCCTGGCGGATGTTCCCCAAAAGGTCGAAAGGCTCATGGAGGCCATTGACCACTCCTACGATGCCCTCTACGAGAACATAATCTCCTACGGGAAGGTGAGGATAGTGAACTTCGGGGAGAATATAGACGGCCACATTGTTTCCCCGCGCTATTTCGAGAAGTACTGCATCCCCTTTTACGAGAAGAGGTCGGAGCAACTGCGAAGGGCCGGGGTATACACCCACATCCACATAGATGGGAGCTTCAAGCCTTTGCTCAAGTATCTCAAAAATTTGCCCTTCGACGGTTTGGAGGCGCTTACTCCTTTTCCCCAGGGGGATGTGAGTTTAGAGGAAATGAAGGAGGCAATCGGGGATAAGATCCTCTTAGATGGGATTCCCGCTATCCTGTTCCTTCCGGACCGTCCGATGGAGGAACTGGAGGAGTGCGTGGAGAAGGTTGTGAAACTTTTTTATCCCAGACTTATCCTCGGAGCCTCCGATGAGGTCCCGCCCCCGGGGGATATAGAGCGGGTGAGGTACATCTCTCAGTATTGCCGGAACTACCTGAAGAAGACTTCCCTGCCTCCAAGTTGAAAACTTGAGATTAAGTTCAACGTATAGGAATTTCCATTTTTGGGTTCGATTCAATTTCCGGGCAGAATCTTTTCCAATTAGAAAACCAGGAAGCCAGGAGAAAAGCGATCTCTCCAAGATGGACCTTAGACATCTCTTGGTTTCCTGGATTCCTGATAGAAAACATGCTCTGTTTATCGAAGGCTTATAAAAGCCCGCCCGAAGGGCGCTAAGTGCTGAGACAAAATTATTTTCATATTTTCACGCAAAGCCGCGAAGGACTTCTTGCCTTCGGGAGAAGGTTTTCTTTGCGGGCTTTGCGTGCGGGAGACGGGACATTTATTTAATGCTCTGTTTAGAAGGGAAGAAGGAGGCCCGATATGGCGCATGCGATGGCCGTGATCATTACAAGAGCAATAGGGTTTGTTAAAAGGCAGAAGCGGAATTACAGGGTCACGGTTACGCGGGCGGCGCTGAGCAACTTCTTGGCCGGCCTTACCCTTCAGTATGATTCCATCTATACCGTAGGATTAGGAGCGGATAAGGTTCGGCTTGGGGGGATCGGCAGCATTGGGGCCGCGATAGGTTCCCTGATCGCCGCACCCGTGGGATGGCTGGTAGATCGGTATGGTCTGAAGCGATTCTATGTCCTCGGCACAGGGCTGATGGCCGGGGCGATGTTGGTGTACGCCATGGCGCCGGATTGGCGGGCGATTATTGCGGCGATGATGCTGCTTTCGATTTCCATGAGATTGACGGGAACGGGCTGCGGTGTACTCTGCGCGGATTCTCTGAAAAATAAGGATCGGTCAACAGGTCAGAACCTTTGCAATACGATTTCGAGATCCCTTGCCCTCCTGTCCCCGCTGATCGGCGCCCGGCTGATCACCGCCTTCGGAGGGATGAACGTGGAGGGCATCCGACCGCTGTATTATATCCAATTTGTGGGATACGTTTTGATTTTCCTGTTTATCGCGGCTCAGTTAAGAGAACCTGAGCGGATGAAGAGCGCCGAAGAGGCGGCCGACTCCAGCGTGATACACGATTTCAGGCGGCTTTTTAAGCAACGCACGGCCTTGAAGAGATGGATCGCGGTCGCTTCTTTGTCCCGGGTTCCCATGGCCATGATCCCGCTTTTCCTGCCGGTTTTTGCCCATGAGGTGAAAGGAGCGGATGCGTACATATTGGCGGGGATGACGATGGCCGGGACCGTGACCTATCTCTTATTTGGGATTCCCATGGGCAGGCTGGCGGATCGGATCGGCAGAAAAAAGGTGATCTATCTATCCACGCCGCTTTGGTATGCTTCCCCGCTGCTGCTCGTGCTGTCGCCCAATGCGGCCACTTTGATCCTGGCGGGCGCGTTCTGGAGTTTCTATTCCATCAGTTCCATTGTGACCAGTTCCATGACCATGGAACTGGTTCCCGTGGGGCAAATGGGGAGGTGGAGTGGTCTGCTCGGCCTCTTCGCGGGATTGGTTACCGTTCCGGCTCCTCTGATAGGGGGACTGATATGGAAGGGGCTTGGTCCCGCGTACGTTTTTCTCATCCCGGTTGCGCTCGATCTGTTTGTGAAGATTCCGTTGTTGACGACCATACCGGAGACGCTGCACACGGAACATCCCACCCCCAAGGAGGGTTAGAGGATGGGCGCGGATAGCATCGTGGAGTTGTTCTTAAATCGAACAATCATTTGAACCTCTTGCAAAAGTCATAAAGTAGCAGTCATTTCGCAGGGGGTAGTAGGACAGACATTCTTGTCTGACCTGGATGACCATAAAACTGAACAGACAGGAATGTCTGTCCTACCAATTTCGGACTTTTTCAAGAGGCTCGTTTGCATCAGGCATATCCCGTCCAAATCTCCGGCCTATCCGGGATCGAACCCCATTTAGCAAAAATCAGAGCCGGGATAGATAGGCGCTATGATATTCGATAAGATGGCAGAAGGGTATGACCGCTGGTACGAGACCCCGGTGGGGGCCGCGGTGGACCGGATGGAGAAGCGAGCGCTTCTAAAGGCCTTAGAGCCGAAGCTCGGAGAGCGGCTGTTAGAGGTGGGTTCGGGCACCGGGCATTGGTCTGTCTGGTTTCGATCGCTGGGACTGAAGGTGACGGGACTGGAGATCGCCCCGAAGATGGTGGCCGTGGCCCAAAATAAGATTGGTGGGAGCACGCTGAACGAGCGTACCCAATTTCTGAGGGGGGATGCTTGCAGACTTCCCTTCCGGGATGGCTCGTTCGACATCGCGACGGCGGTCACCGCGTTGGAGTTCGTCCCGGAGGTGCTCAGGGTGCTCGACGAAATGTGGCGGTGTACTCGAGCGGGTGGACGCATGGTGGTCGGCGTTTTGAATCGCCGCTCTTTTTTTGCCCGTCAGCGGCGAAGAGAAGCGGAAACTCGGAAGACGGTCTTCTCCGAGGCGCATTTTTTCGAGCGGAGGGAGTTGGAGAAACTGTTGGGACGCTGTGGAAACGCGAGGGTGGTGACGTCCACCTATCTGCATCCATCGGCTCCCGGAGTGAAATTGGGGACGGTCTTTGAAGTGTTTGGGAAAATTTTCTTCAGGCGAGGAGGCGCGTTTTTGGTCGGGAGGGTGGATAAAGAAGGCATAGACTCAGGGGAACTGAGAAACGGAGGGACGGAAAAGCAAGGAAAGAACGGATGTTAAGCGTGAGAAAGGATCTTTACATAGACTGAGGACATCTAAGTGTATCCAGTGCTTCTTAAAATAGGTAGCTTTGAATTACGCAGTTGGAGTGTCGCCTTTGCAATCAGTGTCGTGGTGGGGATAGTGATTGCCGTGAGGAGAGCACCTCGTTTCGGGGTGAAGCCGAGCACTATCATGGATATCGCTGTTGTAATCATGATTGCAGCTATCGTGGGCAGCCGTCTTTGGTATGTTGTCTATCATATAAACGAGTTCAAAGGGCACTGGTTTGACATTGTAAATCCATTTCAGGATGGGTATATTGGCATCGCAGGTCTGTCTATGATTGGCGGAGTCGTGCTGGCGATTCTTGCATCACTGGTCTATGCGTGGATGAAAAAATGGAGCTTTGTCGCGTTGGGGGATGCAATTGCTCCAAGTTTTCTTCTCGGCGCAGGGATCCAGCGGCTTGGCGGATGTTTTTTGAACGGCTGCTGCTTTGGTCGGCCTACGGATAGCTTTTTCGGTGTGGTTTTTCCCCCGAAAGGGGTCGCGGGCTCGTATTTCCCCGGGGTACCTCTCTGGCCGACCCAGCTTCTTGCATCGGCCCTGGGATTTGCAGGGTTCGCACTGGTGCTTTGGCTTGGCCGACGACACAGCTTTCCGGGCTATACACTCTGGCAGGTATTTGCGTATTACTCCATCGACCGCTTCATCGTGGATCAATTTCGCTACTACGAGCCGTCGCAGATATTGGGTACGATCGGACCGTTGACGATAAACGTAAACCACGTGGTACTCGCCGGGGTATTCGTTTTTTGCGCGGTTCTCTGGCTTCGAGGATGTTCGGGGCAACGTCGGGCATGATAATAAATAAAAACAATCTAGGCCTTTCCAAGGCTTCGGCTGGGAAACGGGCACGGCACAGCATATAACAAAGCATTTACGCTCGGCCTTCGGCACATTCGTTTTTGCTAACGCTCCAGCGAACGTCGTAAATGCTCAAACGATAGGCGAAATATTGATAACCCGATCTGTGAGGAAGGAGGTGAACAAATATGCCGTTGTATGAATACGAATGCGAGAAGTGTGGTGAAGTCGTTGAAATCCTGTGGCGGCGTCCGGAGGATGAGAAAGGGATGAAGTGCTCTGCGTGCGGGAGCTCCGAACTGCATCGGAAGTTTTCGGCTTTCAGCGCGAAGATTGGCTCCGGCAGCATAGGAGGATCCGCATCCGCCGCGAGTTGTCCCACGGGCACATGTCCGTTTTAGTAACAGAAAAGGGGGTCAAAATTAAACCCTTGTCTGCGGGTTTTCTCTGCGTCCTCTGCGTCTTTGCGGTGAGTATTTGGCAGCATCGAGTACTCCTCATTTCCCTTGAGAATAAGAGAAAAGGCTCAGAATAAACGAAAAGAGGGAGAGTATAGGAAAGGGAACTCCGAGTGAACAATAAGAAGATTGTTGTTATAGGCGGTGTGGCTGCGGGGACCAGTGCGGCCGCCAAAGCAAGAAGGTGCGATGAGGATACTGAGATTCTTATTTTCGAGCGAGGAAGGCATATCTCCTATGCCACGTGCGGCTTGCCTTATTACATCTCTGGCGTGATTGCCCATGAAGACCGTTTGATATTTAACACGCCCGAGACGTTCAAAACCAAGTATAACATTGAGGTAAAGCTGCAACACGAGGTCGGCGAGATTTTGCCGGAGCGCAAGGAGATTCATGTGATCGAGTTGGAGACAGGCCAACAGCGGCGGTATCCCTACGACAAATTGATCCTGGCCACCGGAGCACGTCCTTTTGTGCCGCGCATAGAGGGCATACAGCTTCGGCATATCCACGTTTTGCGCACGGTCGAGGATGCTGTGAACATCCGAAACTGCATTGAAACCCGGCATCCGAGGCACGCCGTTGTGGTGGGAGGAGGCTTGATCGGACTGGAGATGGTCGAGGCTTTGCTCGCACAGAAGTTGCACGTGACCTTGGTGGAAAAGCTGGATCAGCTTCTCCCTTCGTTCGATTGGGAGATCGCCCATACCGCAGAGACCCACTTGAAAGAGAAAGGGGTGGATGTGCTTTGCTCCAACGGGGTCAAGACCTTCAAGGGAGATGAGAGCGGGGTGAAGAGGGTGGTTACCGAAAGTGGGGAGGAGATTGATGCCGATTTGGTCATACTATCCATTGGGATTCGTCCCAATGTACAGTTGGCCGAAGCGGCTGGGATACAATTGGGCCCCACGCGCACCATCGCCGCCAACCGCCGGATGGAGACTTCGGTGGAGGACATCTACGCGGTCGGCGACTGCGCGGAGAGCCGACATATGCTGACCGATGAGCCGGTGTGGGCGCCCCTGGGCTCCGTGGCCAATAAGCATGGCCGGGTGGCCGGGGAGAATGTGACGGGAAGAACCGCGGAGTTCAAGGGGGTGTTGGGCACGTGCATAGCCAAGGTATGTGACCTTGCTGTGGCGCGGACGGGCTTGAATGAAAAAGAAGTCCGCGAGCGAGGGGACGAAGTAGCGATTTCCTATGTGCATCCAGCGGATCACACCCACTGTTATCCCGGGTCGGCGGCCGTAACGATCAAGACGATCGCGGATGCGAAAGACGGACGACTGTTGGGCGCTCAGTTGATCGGGAGTCGGGGCATTGACAAGCGTGTGGATGTGATGGCTACGGCTATCTATGGAGGGATGACAGTAGGAGATCTCTTTCATGTGGACTTAGCCTATGCACCGCCTTTCTCACCGGCCAAAGATCCGGTGCTGGTGGCGGGTGTGGTCACGGAAAACGAGTTGAAAGGAGATCTAAACACGATCCTGCCTTTAGAGCTGAAGCAGCGTATGGACATAAAGGACGGTCATATTGTTTTGGATGTGAGGACATTAGAAGAGTTCGCTGCCGGCCATCTCGAAGGAGCTATGCACATCCACGTGGACGAACTCAGGACGTGTATAGATGCAGCGGACAAGTCTGTCCGTAAGTTGAAAAAAGGGAAGGGGATTATCGTCTATTGTCAGACAGGAATCCGGTCGTATCGAGCCTGTAGAATCCTGATGAACAGAGGATTCCAGAACGTCAGAAATTTTACCGGTGGATTAGCCTGCTGGAAATACGGGGTAACCCGGCCCGAGACAAAGGAGGTGAACAAATATGCCGTTGTATGAATACGAATGCGAGAAGTGTGGTGAAGTCGTTGAAATCCTGTGGCGGCGTCCGGAGGATGAAAAAGGGATGAAGTGCTCTGCGTGCGGGAGCTCCGAACTGCATCGGAAGCTTTCGGCTTTCAGCGCGAAGGTCGGCTCCGGCAGCATAGGAGGATCCGCGTCCGCCGCGAGTTGTCCCACGGGCACATGTCCGTTTTAGTAACAGAAATGTCGAAGCGAACCGCGGGATGCATATGGGCGAAGATGAGGCATGGGGCGCTCTGTGAGCGGATTGTCCGAAAACAGGGGAGGGGCGCTATCCCCTTCCCTGGATGGGCAATCACATCGGATTATTCCTGCAATTTTGGAGGATGTCTCGTTGAGGAGATCGTCCAGGGGAGGAGTTATACGCCACCACCCCAAATAATCCTTGGGAGGATATTACCAGCATGATCGGGATTGCCCTCGCTGCCGTTGTCATATTAGGTATAGCCGTAGTTATGGCTATGACCGGACGGGGAGGTGGTAATTTTTACGTCCCTGTCCTGGCTGCAGTTGGAGTATCAATGCACCAGGCGGCCACCACCGGTCAGTTCATTTTGGTGGCCACTGCAACGGCAGCTTTACTGGTCTTCCAAAAGCACAAAATAGTGGATTGGAAGTTGGCGCTGGTAATAGATCCTCCCACGGACATTATGGCCTTCATTGGAGGGTATTACGCTCATATCTTTAGCGGGTTGACATTGAAGTTTGTTTTCGCGGGGTTGCTTGTTTTGTCGAGTCTCTTTATGCTGCGTCCTGTTAAGGAACGAATGGGCGGGAATGGTAAGCGGTTTGGTTTTTGGAGACGTCAGTATGGCAACTACGAATATGTGGTCAATCTCTGGTTGGCGATTCCCATAACAGCGGCAACAGGACTTGTATCAGGGATGGTTGGCGTATCGGGAGGTTCGTTCAAGATTCCTTTGATGGTTCTGGCCTGCGGTGTTCCCATGCGGATTGCCGTGGGGACATCCTCAGCGATGGTGGCCGCAACGGCTTTAATGGGTTTCTTTGGACACACTATTCGTGGCGACTTTAATCCTGCTGGGGCGATCCCGCTGGCCCTTGTAGCCGTGCTGGGCGGTTTGCTCGGAGGGAAGTTTTCCATCAAAACAAAGCCAGAGCGCCTGAAAGGCATCTTTGCTTATACTACATTAGCCGCTGCGGGTTTTATGGTTTTGAATGCATTGCTTTCTGTATCAAGATAAATGTTTGAGCAAAATTATTTTAATATTTCTACCACAGGAGACTTGGAGAGCGCAAAGTAGGGGTTCAAAATTTTGAACCCCTACCATGGGTTTTCTCTGCGTCCTCTGCGTCTTTGCGGTGAAATGGTAGTCCAATTTTGTCCACCTGCTTAAAAAGGAGAAAGGCGAATGCCCTGGGTCAATCAAGAGATGTGCATTGGTTGTGGAATATGTGTAGAGGAATGTCCGGTTGGGGCCATTTCGATCCCTGATGAGAAGGCCACGATTGACGACGAAGAATGCATCCGGTGCGGCCGGTGTCACGACGTCTGTCCGGAAGAAGCCGTTCGGCACGATAGCGAACGGATACCCCTGGAGATCGAGGCCAACCTCGAGTGGACGCGGAATTTGCTGGGCCACTTCGAGACTAAGAAAGAAAAGCAAGGCCTGGTCGAGCGGATGAAAAAACTCTTCATCAAAGAAAGAAAAGTGGCCGAGCAGACCGTCGAGCGGCTGGAGGAACTCAAAAGCACGTTTTGAAGGATCTGGGGCCACTATCAAAACCGCTTTTATGTTGAGAACGGAGGATGCTATGGCCGTCGCGGGTGTTACTGTGATTCCACTGGGCACGGGGAGCCCGAGTGTGGGGGATTATGTCCGTGCGTGCGTGGAGGTGTTGAAGGAGTATCCGGATCTCACCGTTGAACCGACGCCGATGTCCACGGTGATCGAGGGGGACTTGAGGCGAATTTTGGAGGCGGTTCAGCGGATGCACGAGGTACCGTTCGAAGCGGGCGCACTGCGCGTGGTAACGCATATAACCATTGACGAGCGGCGGGATAAGCCCCTGACGATTCAGAGTAAGCTCAATGCGGTGCGGGGCTGACCCTATCCAAAGAAGAGGTGAGGACTATGGCTTCTTCAAAAGGCAGAACGGGCGCCGGGATTCGGGAATTTCTCGAATATTACCTATTGGGCCTTCTTAACGAGGGAACAAAGACGAAGCAAAAAATGGTGGAGCTTATATTAGAGCGAAGTTCGGATAACAACGACTATCGTCCGGGGGGTGCTCTCTTAGTAGCCGATCAAGAAGTGGACTCGACTGTAAGCCTGTTGTTGCAGAGGAGCTGGATAAAGACCACAGAAAAGGGGGATGCTTTTGAAATTACCGGCGAGGGGAGGAAGAGATTTGAAAAAGTGGATAAGCTAAAAGAGCAAACCAGCGGCTCCAAAGAGGAGGCCACCCAAAAGCTCATATCCCTTCTTGATCCATCCCCTCCGAAGAAGTATGTCCTTGACGTGGGAACCGGCGAAGGGTATCTCGCTTTCAAGCTGGCTGAAGCGGGCTTCAAAGTGCTTGGGATAGATTCCAGCGAGTTTGATTACTCAAAGGACAGCATTCAGGAGGCCATGGGGAAATTGAAGGGGGGAAACAATATCGCCTTTCGAGTAGCCGATGTGAAGAAGCTAACAGGTTTTCAAGAACCTTTCGACTACGTGGTTTCCAGTCAGGCGCTGCATTGTATGAAAGACCAGGAAGGCTGCATGGAAGCCATAACTCGTCTTTTGAAAAAGGGCGGTACGTTCGTCTGCTCAGATTTCTCCGTCGGGCTGCTTGGTTTTCTCCATCACGGTTTTCACTGCTTCCTCGCTCTTTCAAAAGAGGAGTGGCTCGAGATGCTCCCCCAATGCGGGTATACCAATGTGAGCATACACGAAGTACACGATTTCTGCGTTGTGGAGGGACAGAAGGCCCGCTCAGGAAAGGGATGATACCCTCTCAACTCAGTACATCACAATGAGGGAGACGCCAGACGACAGACGCCAGAAGTCAGAGGCCAGAAGCCAGATGTCAGACGTCAGCACCTAAGAAGACAGAGGCCAGATGCCAGGCG
>JAUWMS010000348.1 GCA_030613045.1 Candidatus Latescibacterota bacterium
GACTAGGCTTCGGGGATACTGCTGATTGGTATATTCGAAATCCACCACGATGCGGGAGTCCCCGGTGATCAATCTGCGCTCCGTGAACGTGATCTGCCCGTTGCCGTATTCAATCGTATAATCGTTGTCTGAGCCGCGCACCATCCGCTGACCGTTCACCCACACCCGCTCCGTGCCCGCCAGCACCACGATGTACGCGTCCCCGTCTTCGGCGCGAAGCTGATACGGCCCCTGATTGCCCTCGATCCCCGAAAAACGCTGGGTATGAAAGATCCCCTTGGACACCGCGCCGGCGGCCGTGATCCCGAAGAGGGGATAAGAGACCCGTCCCATCACGCCCTCCAACCGCCGATTCACGCGCCCGAATCGTCCGCTTTTGAGATCCAGCACGTAATCCCCCATCGTCACGGAAAGGCGGCTCGTCTTGATCTCCACCAGCACCTTGTCCAACTCCTTCAACTGTTGCGTCGTCCCCTCCGGCTGGATAGGCACGTTCTGATCGGACAGCACCGCAACTACCTCCACGTCCTTCCCGATCTTTCCGGAGAGATTTACACGAAGGGACTGCTCCAGAGAAAGATCGCGATTCGAGCCGATGGTGATGCCAAAAGTCTTACTGCCGCCCACCTGCAATTGGGAGAAGTCCTGCTCCTTCGAAGCACGCCTTTCCCGCACCTGCCGAACGGGCTTCCCGATTTCTTTTCCGCCCGTCGTGTCCACCAAAACGATCTCCCGATGCCGAACCACCCGCTCCACATCGAACGGCAGCGCGCGAAACTTCGCCCGAATCCAAGAAGAATCCGAAATGCTCCTCCGAAACGTGAGCCTTCCATAGACGTACTCCATGGTATAATCCAATCCGCGCTGCTGCAATGCCTCATCCACCCACACCCGTTCGCTTCCCTCGAACACAATCCGCTCAGTCAGCACGTACGGCCCACGCCCTCCATCCCCCTGGATCCGAACCTCCGTCCAGGGAATCTCCTCCGCCCGAACCTGCATCGCAAACAAGAGCAGCGGACACAACAGGGCGGCGCGGAAACTTCTCCGCATCCTCCGGGTGTGTCCGCTGTTTTTGGCTTTGCCTATTCGCTTCTTGCGCTGAATTCCTTTCGTTCCCACGCAAACGCACAGAAACGAGACGGATAAAATGCTTGATTTCTTAAAATTCATGTAGTATCTTTGGCCTAAATGGAGTTGAGGATTTTGCCGATATTTCTGAAAGACATAAAGTGCGCAAGGAACTTCAAAGGCAAAGGAAAGCGCAATGGCTGAACAAAAACCAAAAGTAAAAAAGCCGTGTCTTTCTGTTGAAGAGAATCAATCCCCGTATATCGCGGCTCCCCGATTCCCGCCGGAAATTGGCCCCTTCTCATGGCCGCCCGAAGTTCAGTCTTTTGTCACTCCTACGGAGATGATCTTATTCGGAAGGATTGCCGCCGGCTGGGAGATTGTAAAGCCGTTCCCGCTCGTGATCGAACAGGCTGAGGATGGCAGGATTCTGGTAAGTGAGGACCTGTTCCTGATGTATGGGATCGGCGATACACTCGATGATGCTTTACGTGATTATGAAACGGCTCTCATGGAGTACTACGATTTGATATCTCTGGACGCCGCTGATGGTGATCCTCCGACGCTGGCCCTGTTTCAGTATCTTCAACAGTATGTGCATAAAAGCGCATGAACAACAGGATGTCCTATGCCACTCAATCGAAGGGAACTTGAGGCGTGCCTCAGAAACAAGTTCCATTTTTATCCAGACACCACCCATAGTGATGACCATCATTGGTACAAATTAAAACTGCCCGGCCTGCCGCCCATTCGGACGTTCGTATCACACAGCGGGAAGGATATTGACGTTGGGTTAGAGGCCAAAATTGCTCGTCAACTCCGTGTGAAGAAAGCGGTTCTTCGGGGCATGGTAGCTTGTACTAACAGTTGCGAAGATTATTATCACCAAGTAAAGGAGGCCCCCTTCCCCCCCTGGAACATCCGCTTTTGAATAGCCCTGCTATCCTCCCCCGAAGTTTTGCACCCTCATTTCCAGAACCGTTTGGAAAAACCCTCCGCGTCTCCCCGAAGTGTCCGCTGCTCTATTTCCTCTCTATCCTGAATTTTTGCACCCTCGCGTTTCCGCTGTCCAGCACGTAGAGCACGTCCCCCGGCCCTATGGCCACATCCCTCGGCTCCTGAAACGCCACGAATCCCGATCCCTCCGCGCCGATTCGCCCCAGCAGGTTCCCTCTTCGCCCGAACACCACAACCTGATGTGCTCCCGCATCCGCCACGAACAAACGCCCCCGGCGATCCACAGCCATCCCGGCGGGTTTGTCCAGCATCCCTTGCCCCCACACCGCAAGGAGATTGCCAAAAGGATCGAAACGAACAATGCGGGCATTTCCGGGTTCAGAAATATACAAGGCCCGCTCGCCATCCACGGCAATGCCCCATGGTCGGAACCATCCGTCGCCGCCGATCTCCGATCCGCCGAAAATGCGCGCCTCGTCGTCGAACGGACTCAGGCGAATCACCTCGTCACGGTGCAGATCGGTGACATAGAGATCCCCCGTGGGCGACACCGCTATGGACATCAGGTCGCCGAACTCCTCTTCCTCGAAGTGCGTGATGCTCTCCAACAGATTGAACCGGCTGTCGAAGCGCTGTATGCGCCGATTGCCCGCGTCCGCCACGTAGATCTCCAGTGCATCCCTTGCATAGACATCCGTAGGCCGATTGAACTGATCCGCGTCCCATCCGAATCCGCCGATCTCATCTAAGAAGCGCCCGTCTTCGTCGAACTTCTGGATGCGGTCGTTGCCCGTGTCCGCCACGTACACATAGCCCAACCGATCCACGGAGATTCCGTGCGGATCTATAAACGCTCCGGGGCCGCTTCCGAAAGCGCCAAAACTTAAGATGAAGCGGAAGGAGATCGCCCTCTCCTGCTCCGAACGTCTTCGTGCTCCGGGCATGCCGCCTCCGGGCGGTGCGCCGCAATGCGAGAAAACAAGAAGAAGAAGGCAGAGAAGAAGTCTATGAGGATATATCCGTGTCATTTTTTGGATTGGTCATTGGTGAGTGGTGATTAGTGAGTGGTGAGCGGTGCGCCGTAAGTCGTAGTTTCACGTTTCCGAAAGCCCCGATACCGGGTGTACACCAAAAGGTAGTCGAAGACCCACATCGGCACGTACACGCGGTTGAACAGGGAGGCAAGGAACTTGGTTATCCGATAGATCGGCTCCCGCATCGCCATTTTAAGCAAGGTATTCCGAAGCGAATGCTTGTTCGCCTGCTCGAAATCCAGCCACAGCGTGGAGCGAAGCAGCGGGCATTTTTCCACTAAGATAGGCACGGACTGCGCACCGAAGATTTTGCTCAGGCGGCACACGTCTTCAAGGGTTCGGGAGTGCGTATGATAGGAGATCGCCGAGGGGCAATACACAAACTCCAGTCCCATTTCGCCCAGTCGGTATCCCAACTCCAGGTCCTCGCCGCCCCATGCGACCAATCGCTCGTCGAAGCGCCCCGCCCGGATCAGATCGGCGCGTCGGAGCGAGGAGTTGTTCGTCACGAAATAGCGGAAAGGAACCGCTGCTCCGGGACGCAGCTTATGCACCCCGCGCGTAGCGAGATAACGATTCAGGCGATCCTTTGGGACGTGTTTGGCGGGGATCACGTTTCCGATGACCACGCGATCCGCGCGCTCCTCATGACAGCGGATGTGCGCCCGCAAAAAGCCCGGAATCAGCGCCATATCGTCATCCAAAAAAACGACGACTTCACCCTCCGCTTGGGCGACTCCGCTGTTGCGTGCCGCGGCGCGTCCCCGATTGACGCCGTGAAACACGCATCGGAGCGAAAAAAGGGGACTCAGGCTTTCGAGAAAAGGCCTCGTATCATCCGAGGAGCCATCGTCCACGACGATCACCTCAAAGGTGGTTGGAGGAATATCCTGCCCGGATAAACTCTCCAAGGTTGCCATGAGCAGATCCACCTTGTTATACGTGGGGATGATGATGCTGACTTTTGGATTCATTTTGGGTCCGGTCTCGATTGCAAAGACGAGAAAGTGAGAAAGTGGGAAAGTGCGAAAGTGGGAAAGTGCGAAAGTGGGAACTAGTGCTGTGTCAAACGCGCGTTTCCGGAGAGGA
>JAUWMS010000040.1 GCA_030613045.1 Candidatus Latescibacterota bacterium
TTCACCCCAATGCGCACGAACAACTCCGGGAAGCCCTCCTCGCGCCACTTCTTCCTCAGCCTCACCAATTCCGACTGCATATCGAGCGACGCCAGACACGCCCGCTGGGCGTGATCCTCCAAATCAATCGGCGCCCCGTAAAACGCAATCACCGCATCCCCCTCGAATTTGTCCACCGTGCCCTCGTAGCCGGCGATGATGTTCGTCATTTTGTCGAGATAGTCGTTTAGAAGCAACACCAACCGTTGCGGGCCTAAGGCCTCCGAAATCGAAGTGAATCCCTGCACATCCGAGAAAAAGGCCGTCATCACCTTCGTCTCCCCTCCGAGTTGCGTCAAGGCCTCCGGATGTTCGAGCAAATGATCCACCACCGCCGGGGACATAAAATGCCCGAACGCCCCCCGAATAAACCCCTTTTCCTTCTCCTCCGCCACGTAATTATACACTGTCACCGCAAGATACCCGATCACCACAATCCCCATAGGCCCAACTACATCCACCCAGATCCCCTTCCAGGAAAAGAGAAAATACACCAATCCAAAATAGAAAATCGAAGCGCCGAACATAATCAACGCCCCGGTCACGGCCCGGAATCGAGGCACAAAAAAACCCACGAGCACCCCCAGTCCCAACATAATCAGCACATGGAGCCATCCGGGACACCGGATCAGAAACTGTCCGGTCAGAATCGTATTGAGCGCATTCGCGTGCAGACCCAGCATCGGATAGCGGGCATTGTAGGGCATCGGATTGAGATCGTGCGTGCCGGGGGCGGGCAACCCATAGAAAAATACCTTCCCCTCGAAATCCGACGGCAGCATCACCCGATCCTCCAACACCACCGACAGAAAAACCAGCGGCTGATCCTCCGGCCCTATGCCTCCGCGCGCCAAAAGATTCCGAATCGTCGCCACGTCGCCCCGAAGCGCCTCCCATCGCTTCACCCCCATCGTTCGCCCGATCTCCTCCGCCGTAAGCTCCGGCTGTGCCCCCAATAGCTCCGCAATCGTCAAATTCCGCTTGACCTGCTCAAATATCCCGGAGAAAAAATCCCGCTGCTCCGGGGAAATGCGATCTATGGGAACACCCTGGGCCTTGAAAAACGCCTTCAGCGAAAGCGCTCTGTCCGCCCGCAGCGCCCGCTCGAACCCCGAAGCATAGCTCACGAGAAAATACGCCTTCTCCGATAACCCTCCGTCCATACCCCTCTCCCTGGCCTTCTGAAGCAATAAAGCGGGACTCCGGGCCAACGAAGGATCTTCGTGCATCATCCGCTTCACATCCTTCAACACGGACGCTTCCAGCATCAAGGAAGACTCCGTCGGCGCCATCAGAAGATGCGCCGGCACGTGAAAAAAATGCTCGTCCCACCAATCTCCGGCCCAATTCACCATCATCGTTCCCTTGTCGTCTATGGGAATGGTCACATCCCGCACGGCCCTGCCGGGAAGCCGGGCATTCGGCAGCTTCACATACTTTCCAGGCGCCACCTCAATCGCCTTCAAAGAAACCCCCGCGTAATCGCACGCCGCGATCAGCCCCAAGGAAGGAATCAACTTCCCGTCGTAGCACAATATCAAAGGATACCTTCGCACCACCCCATCTATATCCGAGACCGTCTGGGCGAATCCCACCCCCTTCGCGGCCCGGATAAACCGCTCCAACGGAGGCTCGATCTCGATGTACTTTTCGATCTTTCCCACCTCCTGATCCTTGATGAGAAACGGCTCAAGCAGCTTCCACGCCCGTTCCTCCCGCGCCGGTCGCTTCCGGGTATGATGCCGCACGTATTCCGAATCCTGATCCGGAGACACCTTAAACGTCTGTCCCACGAAAACATTTCCCGCGTGCCGCATCGCCGTCTCCAACTCCGCATCATAATCCCTGAACAACCCCAACACATCCTCCCGGGACGACACCTCCGCCGTCTCTACCCGCTCTCTCGGAAGCAGGGACGAACTCGACTCCGGAAAATACATATCCATACACACCATCTTCGCCCCAAGCGCGCCCAGCGTCTCTATCATCCTCGCGTGCCGGTCCCGCGTCCAGTCCTGCCAGCGTCCCTCCACCCCCAGGGTCCGGGTGTCAATATCCACCGTTGCGACCCGGGGACTCAGGAAAATCGGCCCCCGAAGCTGGAACCGTGCGTCCAGCATCCTCAACTCCGCCATCTCGTAAAACGACGTCCAGGACAGCAGGATCATCACGATGCTGATGGAGGTGCCGAGGAGAATTTGAATTCGTCTGCGTTTGTCCACTATGGCCTCCTGATTGCGGATTGCGGATTGGGGATTGCGGATTTCTGCACCGCAAAGCCGCAAAGCACGCAAAGAACTTCAAGAACTGGGTTTTGCCTTTCTCTGCGTCCTTTGCGACTTTGCGGTGAGTATTCATTTCGCAATCCGCGAAGACGCGCGCTCTTTACCGGAGAACGGAAAAAAGGCCAGCACCGAACGCATAGGTACTGGCCTTGCAAACCTTGATGACGGGTAACTGAGGCCCAATGCCTGATGACTAATTACCTCTCACCTAAGCTCATTTTGGCTTCGCAGCCTTCTCGAGACGCTTGATCTGTTCCCCCGCCTTCTTCGCCCATTCCGACTTTCCGTGCTGCTTGACCAGATCCCGGTAGATGGTCAGCGCCTTCTCCCCTTCTCCCAACTGAAGGGAACACTGCGCCATAAAATACCGCAGTTCCGGTACGTCCTTGCTTTTCGGGGCCGCCTCAATCCGCTTGTTCAGCAGTCGAATCGCCCGCTCCATCTCGAGGCGCGCCGGATACCGCGTCCCGCCCTTGTAATACAGGCGATTTACGATCTCATCCTCCGCCTCTTTCCCCCGCACCCCGGCCACTGTGGTCGCGCGCTCCACCTCGAACGCCCGCTCCTTGGCCGTCAACTGCTCCACCCGCTTCCAGGCCGTATTCAGCCACAGATCCGACGCAGCTACCCGCGCCGTATCCGCTGCCGCCGCACGGACGGTATCCTTCGCCGCCGAAGCACGGACCTTGGTGTCCACCTTCGCCTTCTTCTCCGCCGCCATGGCTTCGTGCGCGAACAGAACCAACAGCCCCACGAGCATCAACTTAAACCGCATGATACTGCCCTCCTTTCTGGAGAAAATGAAAAATGAAAAGCCCAAAATGCAAAATGAGCTCGTACATTGCATTTTGCGCTTCACCTAAGCCAGAAAAAATCCACTGTGCCGTCCGCCTCCACGATGTCAAACTCGTGGTGATCCGTGGTAATCAGAGGCACTCCCTCTCGTTCGGCCAAAGCCAGTGCAAACGCGTCGGCATAAGAAATCGAATACCGAACTTTCCAAGCTCCCACCCGTTGCACAAACTCATCATCCAGATCTCGACGGATCTCCATAGGAAGAAGAAGCGCACGCACCCAAAGCTCGCGCGCATTCTCTTCTCCGCCAGCTCTGAGAAAGTCGTAATAGACTTCCCCAAAATTGACCGCATGGATGGCCAACCCATTTGCTTCGTCCTCCACCAAGGACACTAAACGTTCACCCCCTTCTTCACCGCGAAAATAGGCGATAAGCGCACAGGCATCCAGCATATATGTCACTTGAGCCAACGTCGTGCCTCCTTTTGTTTCTCCTGTGCTTTACGCTCCGAAAATAGGTCGCTGCTGGTCGGCACCTCCTTAAAAGCACCGAACGTCTGAGCGACAATACTTCTCCGATCCATCGCCCTCTTCGGAGCCGTAATCACAACACGGATCTGAGTCTCTTTCTGAACACGCAGTTGACGAACAACGTCCTGAGGACAGAATAGGTGACCATCCGGCAACAGTTTCGATACAAACTCAACAGTCTGCATAACTTCCTCCTTGTATGCCACTTCGTCATCTCAGCATGATCATCTTCATCGTCCTGGTCCACTCCCATACACATCGCGACGATACCCGACGCATCCTCCTCCTGATTGCCTGTCAAGGCATCCATCACTTTGACATTCCTTTGGCATCCGAGCTTTGAAATTTGACATTCCCTTTGTCCCTTACTTCTCCTCCACCGCCTTACCTTTTATAAACTCAAACACCCCCTCCTGGCTCGGATCCAGCTCCAGCGCCCGTTCATACTCCCGTATGGCTTCGGTACGCTTGTTCTGCAAATAGTAGATCAACGCGATATTCATCCGAAATCCCGCATCCTGCGGGTGCAGCCTCAGCGCCTCCTGACAGAACGTCAACGCCTCCTCAACGTTCCCCTTCCGGGTCAGAATGACTCCTTTGGCGTTGAGCGCATCCGCAAAATCCGGGGTCTTCTCCAACGCACGATCCATCATCTCCAACGCCTTGTCCAAGCGATGGATCCTCAGATAATACGCGCCGGCCCAATAACATCCCTCCGCACTTTCCAAAGAAAGCGCCTGCGACAACGCAATGCGCTCGATCCGCTGCTCGAACATCGCCGCGTCCTCGCTCAACAACCCCTCCACCATTTCCCGCTCCGGCAGATTCACCGCCATTCGCTTCACCCTTCCGGGCCGATACACCGCACTGGCATCGCGCACGGCGATCTCGCGGAGCATCCCCTCCGCCTTCCTGCGGTGATATTCCTGGGCGCCGTTGCGCCACGCCGCGGTAAAGGATGCCCCGAGCATCGTCGTCTCCACGGGAATCCAGATCCGGTTCTCCCAGAGTACATACTCCGATTCGCTCGTGAAATAATCCGACACACTAACCGGATTCCATCCGCTGTCGAACATCAGATAAATATGTCCGGCCTCAGGCGCAAACACGTCCAACACCGCGGTATCAATCCCGAGATTTTCTAAGAGCGCCGCGTACAACACCACCGCATCGTCGCA
Organism: Candidatus Latescibacterota bacterium; assembly: GCA_030613045.1. Taxonomy (GTDB): domain Bacteria; phylum Latescibacterota; class 4484-107; order 4484-107; family 4484-107; genus 4484-107. Next base: position 4,829 of record JAUWMS010000040.1, read on the forward strand.
ATCCCCGATCTTCTGCTCCAAAAGCTCCGCCGGATACTTCACGTCGTCCAGGACCGACTTATCCTCCGCGATGCCCACGTAAGGCGTCCTTTTGTCCGGATTGTATCGAATCCCATAGGCCCCCAGTGCATCGAAGACCACCATCGCCTTCCCGATATTGGACCGGTGAAAGCGCGTCTCGAGCATTTCGCCGTACCGCTCCACGATTCCCCGCGCAAACTGCGCCACCGCAGGATCCTCCGTCGTAATAAACGCCGCGATTTTCTCCGAAACATCCCAACTGATCTTTCCTCTCCCCAATACGTATACGCTCTCCAACTTCTTCGTCTGCGCCTTCCGGGTTCCCTCCTTCAGATACGACACCCGCACCGTGGGCTGCACAAAATTGTCGTATCCCGACGTTTTGGAGACCAACAGCGTGTCCGAAAACGCAATGGGAAACGATATGGTTTTCGTCGTCTGGGCAGGCAACACACAAGTCTCCTCGTAAGGCGTCTCCGTCATCGTGGGCACATCAATACTTACCGTCACGGGAAGCGCCTCGTGCGCGGAATTCCGCAACACCACATCCACCATTTCCCGATCCTCGTAATAGCGATACAACGACCGGAACAGGGGCCGTTCCCTTAAGACCGCATCCTTGATCGTAACAAAGGCCGGATGATAAAACAGGGACATGGAAAATTGATGGGTAGCCGTCAGAAACGGATGGGTCTGAAAGGCATAATCCAACTGCGCGAACCGATACCGCACACTCCCTCCTATCGAATAGATCCAAGAGGTTGATCCGTCCAAGTCCCGCTGCATGCCGCCCCGCAAAGCGAGGTTATCCAATATCCAATACTCGGATCCGAGATGCACCCGGTCGTCCACATCCATCCCAACGAGCCATCCGTCCAACGGCTCGAAGGCAATTCCGCCCACCACGCCCCTCGGCAACACCTCCTCCGATACGTCCGAATCGTGCCGAACCGACGTCCCCGTCACATCGTGCACGTTCAGCCCCAATTGGAGCCTGCGCATCGGCGAAACCAGTACGCCCACATCCATCCCAAATCCAGACGCCTTCCCCATGGAACGCCCATCCAAGCCCGGCTCCATCAACACGTATTTCGCACTCATGCCCAAGGAAACCGTGTTATGGATCCGGTATCCATACGATAACGTCACGACATCCCGTTTCCACGAAAGCTCCCCGTCGTCTAAGCCCCGGTGCAGATAATCGAACCCCACCGCGTGGTTGTCCCCGATGGGGAGCACCCCGGCAAGCACGCTGTTTTTGAGACCAATCCCGAACAGATCCGAATACGAAAACGCGTACTCCTGGCGCTGAAGCAGTGGAATCCCCGCCGGATTCCGGCGCACGGCGCTCGCATCGTCCGCCACCGCCACAAACGCCTCCCCCAACCCGATCGCCCGAACCTGCGCCTCCGCACGCCAAGCCATTAATATCCCAAGTGCTAAGAGCAAAACTCCTATCCATATTTTTCGCATCGTTCTTCTATCCTCCTATTCTCTTCAGCCACTAAGAACGCGAAGATACGCGAAGAAAAAAACCAAGTCCACCCCAAAACCGAATAGACCGTGCCCTTCGCGACCCTTCGCGCACTTCGCGGCTCAATGCTCTCCAGCCAATAAGAACGCTAAGGTGCGCGAAGAAATTCATCATTCCTCTCGGTTCTAATATACCGTCTCCAGTCCAATTTTCCATGACTACCAAAGTTTATGAGTAGTCCGACTTTCATGCCCGTTGCCTTTAAATAATTGATGATCTGTGCTTCCTCAATCTTCGCTAATTTAGGGATACCTTTGAACTCAACTACGATCTTGCCAAATCCAACATAGTCGGCTATGAATTCTCCGATTAGTTTTTGACCTTTGTAATGGACAGGGATTCTAACTTGAGTTTTGTGTGGTATTTGTCTTTGGGTTGACTCCAATACCATAGCTTCTTCATAGACTGACTCAAGAAACCCCGGCCCCAATTCTTTATGAACCTCCATAGCAGCGCCTACTATCGCGTAAACTTCCTCTTTGTATAATAGATCTCTCTCCATTGTCCTTCCCGCCCCTTCTCGGATCCATTCTCTTCAGCCACTAAGAACGCGAAGATACGCGAAGAAAAAAACTATGCCCCCCGCAAAATCGAGATAGACCGTGCACTTCGCGGTTCAATGGCCGTTCAGGTGCTCGGAATCACCGCGCTCATTTTTGGTTATTCTTCACGCACCTCTATCGTCGTACCTGGCGCGATCCCTTCCCTCTCGATGACCACAGTGCTCTGAAAAGTCACCTCCACATCCACCGTCCCGGAAGGCACGCCGAATACCGCTTCCAGAGCCCCCGGGCGCGAACGGATCTCCCGATAGCCCAACAAATTCCTGGTACCCGCCTCATAAATCCGCACCTTGGCCCCAATGCCATCGCCCCTTCCGGCCGCATACACCTTCACCTTGACAAAGCCAGAGCCTTCACTTTTTTTGGGGTTTTGACACAACACATTCCGTCCATAATTGACCACGTACAGATCCAGATCGCCATCTCCATCGTAATCCCCCCAGGCACAAGCCGTCCTGAAATCGGGAGCAGCCGGCAACTGTCCCGACGCAACCGAGAACCTCACATCCAAGTTGTATGAATAAAGAAAATTCATCTATCCTCCCTTCGATTCCGCGACCGAAGCCACGTTCAGATCCTGATCGCCGTCTCCATCGTAATCCCCAAAATCCGCATCGTAACTGACCCAACCCGGTTTCGTGTCCCGTACGCCAGCCTGAGACGTCACGTCCGTAAAGGTCCCGCTATCATTGCGGTATAACGTATTTGCCCCGATGTTCGTTAGAAAAAGATCCGGATCGCCGTCCCCGTCATAATCCGCCCAGCGACCGGCTTTCCCGATCTCACGATTCCGAACGCCCGCCTCACAACTCACCTCTTCAAACGTTCCATCTCCCTTGTTCCGATACAGCGTATTCTCCTGCTCCCGATTGACCACGTACAAATCCAGATCTCCGTCCCCATCAAAATCCACCCACTCTGCCTCCTCACTATCCCGCTTGTCCGCCACGCCAGCCGCCGGGGCCACGTCGGTAAACGTCCCATCGCCATTATTCCGATACAGCGCATTGGCGAAATAAAATTTGCACAGATACAGATCCAAATCCTCGTCCCCATCGTAATCCCCCCAAGCCAATCCGATACCGGACAACATATTGACCACCCCGGCCACTTCGGTCACGTCCTCGAATCGCGCCTCCGACGCCTTTCCAAGAAACACCAGAAATGCCACCATCCCTATAATCAGTCCCACTCGAACTGTGTAAGATTTCAAGGTTCATTCCCTCCGATAAGTAAGGGGCACTGGGCATCAGACATCAGGCATTAGTGCCCCCATCATCCCCCCCCCCTATTGCCCAATGCCGAATGACCGATGACTAATTATTCCAGACCACCACCGTCTTTTTCGCCTGAACGTTCTCCCCCACTCGAATCAGCACAATATACATGCCGCTGTGCACCACGTCCCCGTCGGCATCTTTTCCGTCCCATGCCTTCGCATTCCCTCCGGGCTGCATCCGCTCATTCTCCGTCACCACCCGCATCAAACGCCCGGCCTCATCATAGATCTCAATCGTCACCTCCGACGCCGCGCCCAAGTCGAACGAGATGTCCGTCTCGGCGTTCAGACCGCCGCCCTCGGGTGAAAACACCCTCGGCTGACAATCCACGGACGTCACGCCTCCCACCCCGGACGGAGCAGCGCCCACAAACACCGCAAACGCGCCCAATCGCCTCACCGCCGTAGTAATCGCAGCCCCCTGGTTCAGCGGCGCGTCCACCGTGCCCCCGAGACGCTTCCAATCCGAATTTGAATCGCCCCGGTGAAAAATCGCCAACGTCCCATCTCCGCTCTTCTCACAGAAAAACCGCAACGTGGCCGGCTTCCGCAATGTGTCCACGCCCGCTGCCTCGAACAAAATCCCGGCACCCACCGCCGCATATCCCTCCGGCAGCGGCGTCAGATCATTCTCCGCCACCTCTCTCAGTGCGATCTCCTGATCCGCATCGAGCGCATTCGGCGGAAGAAACAACGACACCGTCCCCGCCTCGTTCTCCAGCGTTCCTCCGGGCCAGACCGCCACCACGCTGGCCGTGCGGAACCGCCATCGAAAATCCTCCGCCATCCGATTGCCCACCGAATCCCGCACACTCGACGACACCCACGCCTCGTACTCCGTATCCTGCGCCAACTCCTCCGCCGGATCGAAAAGGGCCGTCCGCAGCTGGGCATCGTAGCTGAATGCCCCGGCGACGGGATCGCCCCCGCGCATCAGCTTGAAATGCTCCGACGCCACCGAACTCCCATCCATCGTCTCACTGAAGGTGATCGTTAGATTCGAACTCCGCCGCACCCCGGTCTGATCCGGCTCCGGTGTGACATGCGCGGCCACCGGCATCTCCGTATCGATCCGGAACGCCGCCGCCGCCGGATCCGGCGTCATCTCGTTACCCATCTCGTCCGCCGCCCCCTCCACGGACACCACAGCCCCCCCGGAAGCAAATTCCTGCAACACCGTGGCCTTACCGGTCCATGTTTCTCCCGCGAAATTCACCGCTTCCACAGCCACCGCAATTCCTCCCACAGGCATAAACGTCACCTTCGGAGAGACCGCCGTATTCATCCCGGAATGGGCTTCGGAGAAGGTCACGATCACCATCACGTCCTGCCCGATGCCCACGACCGGAGGAACCACCGTCACCGCGGCCGTCGGGGCAATCGTGTCCACCACAAAACGCTCCTCCGCGGACCACGCCGACCGCTCGAACCCATGGTCCACCGTTCGCACCGACCAGTAATAAAATCCGCTTTCCAAACCGTGCACCGTCAACGACCGCCCCAAACCAACGTTCCCGAATCCAAGAGCGGCCTTCCCACCGCGCACGTCGTCTCCTTCGGAAACCGTCCCCACCCTCAGATCGTAGCTCAAACTCCGCGAAGGCGTCCAATCGTCCAAACCCGCGTCCCAGGAAAGTGTCACCGAACCCGCCTTCGGAACCGACACCAATCCGGACGGCTGCTCAGGCGCGGCATTGGGGACAATCAGAGCTTGCAGATTATCGTACACGCGGGAGGATTCCATAAACTCCCAACCGCTCAACTCCTGCCCGCTCGCCACCAGATCCAGGTCCCCGTCGCCGTCCACGTCGCACCAACCCACCGAACTGCCCTGCACCCCGACGGGCGTCCGAAACCCCCCTTCCGTCAGGTTTCCCGCGCCATCGTTCGTGTAGATTTTGAGCACCGGCGCCCCGCGTAAGCTCCCGGACAAGGCCAGATCGAGCGTGCCATCGTTGTCCATATCCCCCCATGCCAAAGCGCCGATATCCACTCCGGCCAAATCCACGAGCGCGTCGGAGAAAGCGTCCCCATCGGTCCGATAGATTTTGGAGACCCTCACCCCGCTTGCAGCCTTTCCGCACAGCGCCAGATCCAGATCCCCGTCGCCATCATAATCTCCCCAGGCCACCGCACTCGACGGTAAATCGACCAAATCCAGATCAGAACGCTCCGTAAGATGCCCCCCCGGAGCGGTTTCATAGATCCGGGTGAAAAAAGTCCCGGTCTTCGGCCCTCCCGTACGCGCCAGATCCGGGTC
>JAUWMS010000196.1 GCA_030613045.1 Candidatus Latescibacterota bacterium
CATCTCGATCTCGGTTTTCATCTCTCGGTCCTTTTGGGCAATACGCGCCGAAAAAACGCTATGAGCACAAAAAATAGGTTAAGGTTGAAAAGACCGCAATGGGGTGTCTCAACCTTAACCTTTCCTTTTCTCGCCCCTGGCCTTTCTTGAAGCGCTGCGTTCTTCGCACCTTTTCGGTGAGCAGTCTATATCCGCTCAATCTGCACCGCAGCCACCTTATATTCCGGGATCTTGGCCTTCGGATCGAGTGCGTCGTTGGTCAGGATATTCGCCGGGGCCTCCCGGAAATGGAACGGTGCAAACACACATCCCACATCCGGCCAATCTGTGACCTTCGCCTTCATCTCCGTTTCCCCTCGACGAGATCGCACCCGCACCCGCTCTCCATCCTGAATCCCCATCCGTTCCGTATCCGCCGGATTGATCTCGATATACCCCTCCGGAACAATGGCATCTAACGGTTTGGACCGCCGGGAAAGCGAGCCGGTGTGGAAATGATAGAGCACCCGCCCCGTACTCAGCAGGAAAGGATACTCCTCGTCTGGCCACTCCGCTGGCGGGATGAAGTCCACGGGCGTAAACATCCCCTTCCCCCGAGAGAACGTTCCCTTGTGCAGATAGGGCGTCCCCGGATGATCCCGATCCGTACACGGCCACTGCAAGCCGTCCCCGTCCAGACGGTCGTAGTGCATCCCGCCATAGATCGGCGTCAGCGAGGCGGTCTCCTCCATAATATCGGAAGGATCCGCATAGTGCATATCCACTCCCATTCTCCGGGCGACTTCGCACACGATCTCCCAATCCTGACGGCTGTCTCCCACATTCGGGATGGCCTTCCGCACCCGCTGCACGCGCCGTCCCGTGTTCGTGAACGTCCCATCTTTCTCCGCAAACGATACCCCCGGCAACACCACATCCGCCATCTGGGCCGTCTCCGTCAGAAAAAGGTCCTGCACCACTAAGAAGTCCAGATTTTCCAGCGCTTCCCGCACGTGATTAAGGTTCGGATCGCTCATCATGGGATTTTCCGCCATCACATAAAGCCCCTTAATCCGTCCCTCTGCGGCCGCATTCATGATTTCCACTACCGTCAGTCCGATCTCGCCGGAAAGTTTTGTGTCCCAGGCTTCCTCGAATTTTTTTCGGATCGCTTCGTCCGTTACTTTCTGATATCCTGAGAAGACATTAGGTAACGCTCCTAAGTCACACGCGCCCTGGACGTTATTCTGTCCCCGAAGCGGATTGACGCCGGTGGATTCCCGACCGATGTTCCCGGTCAGCATTGCCAGATTCGCGGTGGAGAGCACATTATCCACGCCGGTCGTATGCTGCGTGATCCCCATCGAATACACGAGGGTGGCGCGCTCCGCCCCGGCATAAATCCGCGCGGCCTCCACAATTTGCTCCGCCGGAATCCCCGTGATCTCCGCCACGCGCTCCGGCGTATATTCCTCCATCACCTTCCTGAACTCCTCGAACCCCTCCGTGCGCTCCGCAATAAACGCCTCGTCCTGCAAGCCCTCTTTGAGGATCACGTGCATCATCCCATTCATCCACGCCACGTCCGTCCCGTTCTTCTGACGCAGCCACACCGTCGCGTACTCCGACAATTCGATCCCCCGCGGATCCGCGAGGATCAGTTTGGCCCCCTTAAACGTGACCGCGTGCTTGATCAAATTCCCGATCACCGGATGCGCCTCCGTCGTATTCGATCCCGTGACCAGAATCACGTCCGCGTCCCCGATCTCCCGCACCGAATTGGTCATCGCGCCACTTCCGAACGCCGTGGCCAATCCCACCACCGTGGAGGCATGGCACAGCCGTGCACAATGGTCCACGTTATTCGTCCCGAAGGCCGTGCGCACGAACTTCTGGAACACGAAATTTTCCTCATTCGTGCACTTGGCCGAAGACAGCCCCGCCAGGCTATCTGAGCCGTACTGCGCCTTCAATCCCAGAAACTTAGACGCCACCAACTCCAGGGCCTCGTCCCATGTGGCCGGCTCCAACTTCCCGTTTCTTCGGATCAAAGGCTCCGCCAGCCGATCCGGGTGATGCACAAAATCCAGACCGAACCGCCCCTTTACGCACAACTGTCCCCGATTGTCCGGCCCGTCGTCCGCGCCCAGTACCTTCACGATCCGGTCGGCCTTGATGTACAGATCCATCTGACAGCCCACGCCACAATACACACACGTCGTCCGCACGGTCCGAAATTCCCAGGGCCGTCCCTGAAACCGCGCCAGTTTCTCCGTAATCGCTCCCGTCGGACACGCCTGCACGCACGCTCCGCAGGACACACAATCCGTTTCCCGCAGCGGCTGATTCAAACCTGCCACGATAAGCGACTCGCTCCCCCGGTGGGCCACGTCGTACACCCCCTGTACCGCCACCTCCGCGCACGCCCGCACACACCGACCGCAAAGGATGCACCGACTGGGATCAATGCGGATCACCTCACTGGACTCGTCCACCTTACAATCGGACGCCAAAGCCGGGAACCGCACCCGCTCGATCCCCAACTCGTACGCCAGATCCTGCAACTCGCACGCTCCATTGTGCTCACAAAGCAAACAATTGTGATCCCCCTCCGACAGCAGCAACTCCACGATCATCCGCCGGTATTCCGTCAACTCCTCATCCGTCGTGGTAACTTCCATCCCTTCCCGAACCGGCATCCCACACGATGCAACCACCCCCGGAGCACCCTTGATCTTTACTACGCACAGCCGGCAATTTCCGGAGATGCTCAATCCTTCTTTATAGCACAGATGCGGGATACGAATGCCCGCAGCCAGCGCCGTTTGCAGGATCATCGTTCCCGCGTCGGCGATGACTTCTTTTCCATCTATTGTCAGACGTATGCTATCCATTCCAAACTCCTTTCTCAGTAACCTCGCCCCAACACGAAGAACGTAGCGCGTGGTGAGTGGTGAAACGCTCCCAAAAAGCCGCTTTTCCAGTGCGCTAAACCGCACGGCTCGGCAGAGCCCCCTTCCATTTCACGCAGCACGTTTCACGCCTTACGCGTCCTCTGCGATCTCGCGGTGAAACACTCAATAACACACGCCAGCTCTACAAATTCCCCGCGTATGCTCCATCACCTCCTCTTTGAAATACTTCAGGATACTGGAGATGGGCAATACGGGGGAAGCCCCCAATGCGCAAAGCGAAGTCGCTTTCATCCCCTCCGCAGTCGTAAGCATAAGATCCACATCTCTCTCCGTTCCCCTTCCATCCGAAAGTCGGCAGGCCAGCTCGTAGAGTTGCTTGGTTCCCACCCGGCAGGGCGCGCATTTGCCACACGACTCGTGCACAAAAAATTTCAGGAAACACTTCAGCATATCCACTACACACGTCGTATCGTTCATCACCAACAGCGCGCCGGAACCCAATACCGCCCCTTTACCCAACATGGAAGCGTAATCTATGGGCACGTCCAACATGTCCTCCCCCAACAAAGCCCCGGCACTTCCTCCGAGCTGAGCGGCTTTGAAACGACCGACCATCCCGCCCCCGTCCTCCTCGATGAGTTGCCTCAGCGTCGTTCCCATAGGCATCTCGACGGTTCCCCGATTGCGCACATGGCCGGACAGCGTAAACAGCTTCGTGCCCGAAGAGGATTCCGTGCCTATGCTCGTAAACCATGAACTCCCCTTGAGAAGAATCAACGGAATGTTGGCGAGGGTCTCCACATTATTCACATTGGTGGGCATCCCCCAAAGCCCCGCCTGCGCCGGAAACGGAGGCCGAACCCGCGGCTGACCGCGTCGCCCCTCCAACGATTCGAGCAGAGCCGTCTCCTCTCCACACACGTAAGATCCGGCTCCCTCGTGGATCGTCAGGTGGAAACTGAAATCGCTGTTCAAAATACGATCCCCGAGCAAATGGTGCTCCTCCGCCTGCGCCACGGCCTTTTTGAACCGCCGAATCGCCTCCGCATATTCCCCCCGAATATACACATAGCCATACCGCGCCCCAATCGCATAGCCCCCGATGATCATCCCCTCGATGATTCGATGGGGGTCTCCCTCCATCAACAACCGGTCTTTGAACGTGCCCGGCTCCCCTTCGTCCCCATTGCACACCATATACTTGATCTCGGATTGCTCTTTCGCGGCAAACTCCCACTTCAGTCCGGTGGGAAATCCGGCCCCTCCCCGTCCACGAAGCCCCGAAGCCTTCACCTCATCCACCACTTCTTCCGGCGTCCTCTGAAGAAGCACCTTGCGCACCGTCTCATATCCGCCATGCTGCATCACCTCGTATATGTTCTCCGGGTCCACAATCCCACAATGCTCCAGTACCACACGCTCCCTTGGATCCGTCAAAATATGCCCTTTTAGAAACGTCATCGTAATCCCCCACTTTTAGAGCAACCTGTGCTGTTCCATCGCCCAGCCCAGACGCTAATAGGTACTCAGAATCTCCTGAATCTTCTCCGGCGTGAGATTTCCATAAAGCTCCTCGTTGATCATCATCGCCGGAGATTCCTCGCAGGCTCCGAGACAACTCGTTTCCTCCAGCGTGAATTTACCATCCGAGGTCGTCTCACCGACCCCGATCTTCAGCGTATCTTTGAGGACGCCGAGAACGGTCCCGGATCCCATCAGATGACAGGACCCACTGGTGCACACCCGGATAATATATTCTCCCCGAGGCTGGAGACTAAACATAGAATAAAACGTAACCACCCCATATATATCGCTCTCCGTAATCCCCGTCTCCCGAGCAATCTCTTTCAACCGCTCCTCCGGGATATAATTCCGCCCACTTTCCCTCTGAGCCCGATGCAAAAGCCCCAGCACATCGGCTCTATCCGTTGCATCCGCCGGTTTCATACCTTTGCCTCCTGAGTAATATGCAATGAGGAATGAGGCGCCTTCTTTATACTTCACGCTTCATTGCAGCGATCTGAAGTGCCCGTTCGTACTCCGCCCGCGTATTGATATTGGTGAACATCCTCCCCGCTTCATCGAACCGCCCGATCTCGTCTTCCCCCACGATCCGAACCCGAACCTGCTCCAAAAAATCCGTGACCTTTAACCGTCCCTCCTCAAGCTGTCTTTGGATCGGTTTCAGACAAGTCCTGGAATATACCGCACACAGCGGCTCATATCCGCTTGCAGTCTTCGGAATGACCACGTCCCATCCCTCGGCCTGCGCCACTAAAAAGTTCAGAAAATCGGACCGAATAAGCGGGGTATCGCACGCCAAAACCAGACTATACTCCGTCTCCGCAATCACCAGTCCGGTATAGATCCCTCCCAGGCACCCACAATTCGGACGAATATCTTCCCTCACCCTCAGCCCAAGCGAGCAAAACGTTTCCTCCGAATTTGCGATCACCCACACCTTCTCCGCCACCGAGGAAAGCACCTCCACGGCACGGCCGATAAGCGTATCTTCCCCCCACGGCAGCAAGGCCTTGTTCATCCTGATCCGCCGACTTTTTCCTCCGGCCAACACCACCCCGGTGCTTTCGTTCTTTTGACTGGTTTCTCCGCTCACGGGATCCTTTGAAAGAAAACAAGGTGAATTAAATTGGGGACTGGCGACGGCTGAAATAAACCTCCAATCACCAGTCCCCATAATGCGGGCATTCTGAGTGAAATACTAAGCCCTCGCCAGTTTTCTCCCACTTAGCGGCAGAAAAGCGATCTATCTTCCCTTCGCAGGTGGGCAAAAGGCGGGAAATGAGGGCGCACACAGCGAGCACCGCCTTGAGTACGGTTTGTGGCCAGGTACTCGCTCAGGGTTTTACGCACCCTCTTTTCTTCCATACAGCCAGTAATAGATTCAGCCCACGACACCCGCGCCCCCCACGATCTTTGCGAGGGTCAGCGGAAGCAGG
>JAUWMS010000393.1 GCA_030613045.1 Candidatus Latescibacterota bacterium
ACGTGTCTGGAAGCTGGTCTGGACCGGCTTCGTCCCACTGGGATCAGCTTGCTGAATCACTCGAGGCCGTTGCAGGTCGAACGGCACTTCCAAAGCTCCGTCGCTGGGCCGCAAATTCGGCGCGGTCTCTGCGTAGGATGGCGGAACACGACCGGCAGCGGGAAGAGGAAGAGGAGCTTCGTTGACGCTAGGAGCGGCGGAGATCAGCGGTTAGTTTGCACGAGGGCACGAGACAGTACCGGCCGAGGCTACGGGCCGGGACGTTAGGCGCCCCCCGAAAAACCCTAAGGGTCCTTCCCACTCAACTGCTCCCTTTGTCTTGCCTTTGATCCCCGTAAGGTCACAAATTATGCTTTAGATTCACAAGGGGAATAACCTGCAACCCGCCGAAAAAGTAAATCCAACAATGTTACCTCATTGCCCTATGAGATTAAGCGGTATGTTTTTTGTGGAATCGTGTTAACCGTCAACCCGCTTGTTATGAAACGAGGTTCTTGATCCGTACTCATAGATTAAATAAAAAGATAGGTAGCGGATCAAATTGGTATATACTGCATTGCTCGGTATAAGCCGAGGTGCTGCCATAGAGGGAAGGAAAGGCGACAACACATGATCGGTGAGCAATCCGAACTTCGTGAGGCCATGCTCTTTCTCGAGGACTTGGCCGGGGCGGTCCTTGACTCCTCTCGCGTGCGACCGGGGCAGTCTGTAGCCGGACGTGGCCCGAATACGACAGGCGGCTCCCTGATTCGTCCGGGAGGACGAGACTGCTATCCCGCCTTTTGGATCAGGGACTTTGCCATGTCTCTCGAATGCGGCCTGATTGCACTCGAAGAGTTGGAGCACGCGTTGCTGCTGACCGCACGTTGCCAGGCGCGGGAAGATTGGCTGACGCCGGCCGGCAGTCTCGTGCCTCGGGGCTCAATAGCCGACCACATCACGTTCGATGCCAAACCGATATACTTCCCCGGAACTTATGAATTCGAGGCCCAGGGGCAGCCATGGGGATACTACCCGAGTCTGGACGATCCCTTCTACTTCGTGGAAATGGCCTGGCAATTGGCGATCGCGGGTGGACGTACGGCTATTCTGCGGGAAGAGATCGATGGGATGGAATTGCTCGAACGGCTGGACCTGGCGTTCTCCGTCCCAACAGTCATCGAGGACGGGAGTGAACTGGTCTGGTGCGACGAGAACGAGCGCGGCGTGGGATTTGGCTTCACGGACAGCATTATCCATACGGGGCGCCTTCTGTTCTGCTCCATTCTCAGATGCCGGGCGGCGAGACAGTTGGCGGACCTGCACGGATTGTGCGGAAAACAACAGGCCGTCGAGCAGTACAGGGACTTGGCGAGGAGAATTTCGGAGAGTGTGAGCGCCACATTCGCGTGTGACAATGGACTCCTTTTGGCGAGCACGGGTAAGAGCGCCCAGCCTGATGTCTGGGGATCGGCATTCGCGGTGTACTCCAACGTGCTGTCTAAGCAGGAGGCCGGGAAGGTAGCGCAAGCGCTTCTGCGCTGTTTGTCCGAGGGAACGATCGCCTGGAAAGGCAATATTCGGCATGTACCAACCGACTGTGACTTCAGCGATGTGAGCGCTTGGGAAGAGACGGTCGGAGGCCGCGCCAGGAATGAATACCAAACCGGAGCCTACTGGAATACACCGACAGGAGGGGTCTGCTACGCGGTCGCTCAAGTTGACGACAAAGCCGCACGGGAACTTGCTCTCCAATACGTCGAGGAACTGCGAGCCGGAGATTTTCGCCAGGGAGCGGAATATGGCTCTCCGTACGAGTGTCTGCATCTGGATGGGGACTACCGGCGGAATCCAGTCTATTTGACAAGCGTGACATGCCCGCTGGCCGCTTTTCAACGATTAGGATGGATCAGGAGAGAGGACGAAATGGCGGAACCAAGCCTTGGAAGCGACGCTTGACAGCGCGCCTCGAGGCGAACGTTGGGCGTCCCCGAAAAAACCCTGAAGTTTCTTCCCGCTCACCGCGCCTTTCGCCTGTAATGAAACGAGGTTCTGGATCGCAATATATAGATCAAGCAGAGAGATAGGTAGCAGATTGGATTGTGATATACTGCCATGCGCAGTATAAGCTAAGGTTAGGGGGGAAAATGGGGGGCAATATATGAAATTTCCAAAGATTACCGACGGGGTTCGACTCCAAAAACTACAGCCCGCAACGGGCAAAGTCCGGATGGTCCTGGATACGGATACTTACAATGAAATCGATGATCAGTTTGCGGTTGTATACTCGTTACTATCTCCTGAGAAGCTGGATGCGGAAGCAATTTACGCGGCTCCATTTTTCAATGAAAGGTCATCTGGTCCAGCTGATGGTATGGAAAAAAGTTTTAATGAGATCCTTCGGCTTCTTGACAGGCTCGATGTCTCGCCTGAAGACTTTGTTTTTAAGGGTTCTACAGAATATCTGTCAGATTATGATAACCCATGTAAAAGTGATGCCGTATCTGACCTTATTGAACGAGCCATGAAGTCTGACGATGAACCGTTGTATGTTGTCGCCATTGGGGCTATTACAAACATAGCATCAGCTATTCTGATAGAACCTGAAATAGTAAATAAGATTGTCGTTGTATGGCTTGGAGGGCACGCGTTACACTGGTCAAACACGAATGAATTTAATTTGAAGCAGGACGTAACGGCAGCACGACTTGTTTTCGACTGCGGGGTCCCTTTGGTTCACATTCCTTGTGCCGGTGTGACATCTCATCTGCATACTACGGTACCCGAGATGAAGGCATATGTTAAAGGCAGGGGAGAAATAGGCGACTATCTTTTTGAATTATTTAGTAATTACAGTACTGAACATTGCGGGTGGTCAAAAGTAATCTGGGACATTGCAGCTATTGCCTATCTTATTGATGATTCCTGGGTTCCTACCGAGGTTGTCCACAGTCCGATTATAACGGACCAAAGGACATGGAGTTTTGATCGTTCAAGGCATCTTATGCGCTCGGCATTTATGGTAAACAGAGATCCGATCTTCAAGGATTTTTTCAGGACGCTTGCTTCGCATAGTGCTTAGAATGGAGATATTCCTGGCCCACAAATCGCTGCACCTGACCGCTATTCCGCTTCGCTCCATAACGGCAGGTGAGCTTGCTCGTTGGTGGCGTCCCTCGAAAAAACCCCGAGGTTCCTTCCCACTCAACCGCTCCCTTTCTCTTGCCTTTGATCCCCGAGCCTGCCCCCTTCCTCCCTGTCCCATCTCGTTCCCGCTTTTCAAATGCTTCGCGAAAATGGATCAACTGAGCAGGTCCCGGTACAGGCCGGGTTTGCTGTCTTCGATGAGCGTGGCCCCGGCCGCTTTGGCATAGTATTCCACCGGTCCGGCCCCGCCGATGATCGCGTACACATACCCCAATTCGCGCAATCCGTGGAGGGAGGCGAGAAGCAGCGCCTTGCCGATGCCGCGTTTGCGATGGGACTCGGCCACGCCCGTAGGCCCAAAATAATCCCGAGTCGTGCATTCGTACGCGGCGAATCCCACGATTTCCTTCTTTTCCCCGGACTGGTCTATGGCGATGAAGACACTGACCGGCTGTCGGGCAAAGCCCACGCTGATCTCGTCGGCCCAACCCACGCCAAAATGCCGCTCGACAAAAGCGCGCACCGGCGTGATCTCGA
>JAUWMS010000280.1 GCA_030613045.1 Candidatus Latescibacterota bacterium
CACATTAGCCAAATGCGTCTTCGTCCGCTTCTTCAACATCAACAGGCTATTGGTATAGGTCATCGGAACCACGGAATCCAAAAGCCCCTTTTCGGTCCAGTCGGCCCAGTCCTGCCCCTGGTTGACAATACACTCCGGATAATCCATAAACACGGCCCCCGACAGCGCACGATCTCTTTTCCTGGCCGCCTCGGAAAGCTCCTCCACAAACGTGGTGACTTGGGCGACGCGCCATTCGATCCACCGGACCCACGCGGGATGTTTGCGGTTGCGGCCTCGCTGCGCGGACTCGTCAAACCCGGAGAATCGGCCGATCTCCACGGGGTCTGTTCCCGTCTCCTCTTTGAACCGGGACCGGCACCTCGGGCAAAAACACACGTTGTCCAGATTGTAGCGGATGTAGTCCATATACACGCCATCCACATCGTAGTTGTCCATGATCTCCTCAAAAATGCTCAGCTCGTATTGCCGCACCTTTTCGGACGCCGGACACGCCCAGGGGGTGGGCTCGCCATCTATGGTCATTGCCCGCAGGCTTGCATCGTTCTGAATAAGGGCGGACTTCTCCCCCTCCGGAAAGACGCAGACCTGTGCATACACCTTGAGCCCGGCGGCCCGCCCTTTCTGAACGATCACAGTCAGCGGATCCCACTCCGCAAACTGAGGATGCACCTTCGCGATCCGGCTGTGATAGAAGGCCTCGCCCCCAATCTTCACGTGAGGCAAGAGGATGTCGAATCCAGCCCCAGCCAATCGGTCCACCATCACCCCTACGCTATCCGGCCCCTCCGCGTGATCGCTGTTCGGATGGAAGGTAATGGTCATTTGAAATGCAGCCATTTGAATTTCTCCTTTGAATTTACAGCCATAGTGATGATAATCCCTTTTGCTTGTGTCCCGGTGTTAATCGCCACAATGCCTCCTCTTTGATTTCTACACGATCGAGCATGGTAAAAACCTTTTCAAAACAAATAACCTGGTGAATAAAAACGACCATCGAATCGCAGTTCGCTTCGGGGACGATTGAAAAAACCGGGATCATCGGAAGAGTCAACTATACCGCTTCACCTTCAGTTAGTTCTTTTCTTTTACCGCGGAGCACGCAGAGTGCGCAGAGCAAGCATAACAAAAACTCTCGCGGGTCTCTGCGGTGCAGTTCAGACAGGATCGGGAAAGAAAAGAAAAATTCCAAAGTGAGGGGGTATACCTCCCTGAATCTTCCCGGCAATGGGAAAGCCACCTCCAAAGAACGTGGAAGTGGCTTTGATAGAGGCTGTCCAATGCTGCTACTTGATCCTTACCATGAAGATAGCCTGCGTGTGAGCATGGATTCGTCGGAGAGGCCATCCTTCGGCTTGATAAATCTCATTCATGCAATAGAGGTCCCTTTTTCACGGAGATCTATTTGCCGGGCATTTCCTTTTTCAAACTCTTTTGGGCCGGATTTTCACAAAGTTAGATACTGAAAAAAGCCTGTTTTAGGAATCGGGAAGTTGGATGCCAGCCACTTCCAGTGCGTTGCACAGCGAAGTCACCACGAGGACGGCCACGATCGCGGCAGGTAGCTTTTTGAGCGTGCTATCCTCCGGTTCTTATAGCCCGTCCGCTGGAGCGTCTTGTTGGGTATTTTGCAGATCCCATATGATTGTATCGGAGCTAAAATCCTGTTCATTTGGCCACATGATACCGTGATGAGCAGGGCGAACGAGGCGAAAATACGATTTATCAGCAAGCGATCTAAAAGCGCTACCCCCTAAATATGGTTTCACATCAAATACGCCCGAAACGCCGCTGCTTGTAAGCACATCAATCTTGAAGTCTTCAAGGGGAATTGCTTTTATAATAGTATCCATTTAGGACGCTCCCTTTACTCTATGGGGCCGATCTTAAAAACAGGTTCGCCGGCAACTGCTAATTTCCAGTCTGCCAACAAGTTCTCTTTATGAATTTCTATCCAGGCTTGTACCAATTTCATTTTGGCTTGCAGCAGACTTCCTGCCAAAACGGGGCCATCGTCAATAGCAATTGAAGCTTGATGTTCTCCCTATTCAGCGTGGATATGAGGACAACTGTGTTTCTTATCATCGTAAAAATACATCAAAATAAGGATGCCGCAGAACATTGAAATTGTAGGCATTGTAATCTCCTATATGCGTTACGCCTAACATTATGGGTCACTGGCTTTGTCTGGAGCGGCGCGGAACACGAAGTCCAGTGCACCCAGTGGTTGGGTGCTGCTCTAACTCTCCATTCTTATCTTCAGAACCATCCTCGCCTTCGTCACCGGCTTCTTGAGGCTAATGCCAATCCGCGTGGGCAATCTCTTTGTCCTCACGTCTTCCTTGATCTTCTCCGCCTTGATCTCGAAATCAAGCCCGTCAGCCTCGATATGCACCAGGACAGCTTCATCGCCGTCCGACACCAATACCTTGTCCGCACCTTGCTTTTTCCACTTGCCCAGTGTAATGAGTGCCGTGCTGAACTCCATTGGCTTGCCAAATTCCACCTCATCCGTCACGGTCAGTGACCCCTTACCGGACCGGGAATAGACAAATGTGCGGGTGAGTTTCTTCAGTTCTTTCACCGCATAGGCAGAGCTGATATCGAGCGCCAGCGTGTCCATCCTGTCCGTGAATTCTGTCTTAAGCACCTCTCCGTACGCTTCACTTCCCGTGCTCTGGAGCTTACCTGCAACCACAGGCACCGGATGTCCATACGAGTTCAGCACCTTGCTCTCGTAGCGTTTGGCACTGAAGGTCCGAGACGTGTAAACCTCCGACCCCGGATCAAGCAGTACTGACGTTTCGCCCACAACGACAATGAACGTACCCACGTCGTTGTGATTGTGATGTTCGGCGTTGTTTCCGCCCTTGAGCGCAACGCCCATCCTGCACAATTTGACCGAACTCGGGCGGCAGATCAGGATCCCGGACTTGTCAAACAACGTACGTGCTGCCAGTGTGGTCGCTTTCCGTCCCACAGTCTTCTTGCCGGAGAGAGAATTCGGAAAAGAATGCAAAAGACATCCGAACAACTGTCCGTCCGCCGAAGGGACTTCTTTCTCGAACTGACTCAGCCGCAACCCGTACCGCCTGCTCACGTAGCCCATGAGCCTCTGACTCGGTTGCACGTTTACGCTGCAGTCGCCAAAGGCGGGATAGACCCCATTCATGATCTCAATCCGCGCGCCGAACGTCGCCGGACGCTTAACATCTTCACTCTTGAGCAGGTCGAGCTTTCCCTCCGTGGCCTGTAGAATAGTCTCCGCCAGCAAAATGTAGTGGCCAAACCCGTAATTCCAGTATCCCAGACCCTCGGTGCAGTAGCCGTCCGTTCCGAATCCGCGCAGAAAGTTCTTTGAGTACTTCTCGCCCGCAAGAATGAACCGTGCCCGTTCTTCGCGCGACTCTGCAATAGCCAGCGCCGCCCCGACAACACCCGCAAGGCACACAGCATTCCAGTTGTTCGTCGTTTCCATCCACCAGTCTCTCTCGCGCTTTCCCTTGATCATTGCCAGAAACGGATCGAGCAGCCGTTTCCGGACGTTCTCACGGATCAGTTTACGCGTCTTCGCGCTCAACTTGTTACCAAGCAGGTAATCGATCGTCGCTAACTCCCATCCCACGGCGGATGACGCGAGATCAATGTCTATGGTTTTGCCGTGAAAATTCGCCAGACTCCTGTCGTGCGCGGGCATTACCCATGTTCTTTCCTTGCACAGCACCTCTATAATCTCCTCCAACGGCTTGATGAACCGACCCTTGTTATCCAAGCACTCGGCAAGCACAATAACCCGCAGGCGCCCGCGACGCTTCCCCGCAACGTTCTCCCAGCGAGTGCGATTGCCGGTCTTGGAAAAATCGAGATACAGATCGTCCGGCTGTTCCGGGATCGGCTCTCTTCCCAGTTTCTCCGCCTCGCGTACGGTCCTTTTGAACGAATCAAGCTCGGCAAGTGTTTCCCACGCGGCTCGATCACTAATGGGCCGACCCACACCCACCGGCTTCTCCGGTAGCATATCAGCAATTTTCTCCATTCTACCCTCCCTCGAAGGACCTGCGGCGCCAACTACGAACAGGCCGTAGACCAGAGCTTTCACAAAATGTCCACGCATACTTCGCATGCCCACACCGGGCAATTTCACTGTCGTGCTTCACATCCGCTGGAACCAACGTCTCAAATCACCGGCGGTAAAAAGCAAGCGAAGCGCCGTTTTTTGCTGTCCGGTGGATTTGATTGTTAGCTATATTCTGCAACACTTTCAAATTAACTCGACAACCAGTCTTCTGCTTCCACTTTTTGATCTCTGCTAAAAGCCTTAATTTCTATGCCTGGATACAGACCCCCTTCAATTTCACTTACCATTTTTAACCACGCTTTATCAGTTAAAACGGCAGCTCGATCGAATTTTCTCATAAGCCTCAACATCGAAGGAAAGCGTGAAAATTCGATTCCAATTGCTCCAAGTGAAGGTAGGTTATAATCCACTACATCATAGAGCATCCTGCCACTTTCAATTCCTTCCGACTTACTAACAAGCTCGTCCAACGCATTTTCCATTTGCTCTGAATTCAATTTACCACTCATCTCGATATCTAAATGGTTTTCATTAATTCGTGTTACTTTAAACATATACGCGCTCCTTGGTGAGTGACTTTTACAGCTAACATAGAGCTAAGCGGCCGGAAGGGGCCAACTAAAAAACCATGCTACCCTGAAGAACATCAGTAAAAATAAAAATGTTTGATAGTAGCATTCGCCCTTCCGGTCAGCTTGAGCGGTTGGTTAGCTGCTGCCATCAATGGGCACGAACCATTCTTTTTTTCGATATACCAA
>JAUWMS010000493.1 GCA_030613045.1 Candidatus Latescibacterota bacterium
GTGACGCCCTGGAAACGCTCGATCTCAGCCAGCGCATCCCGGATCTTCGCCCGGTTCAAACCGCCTGCCCGGATCGCCCGAATGAGGAGGCTCATCCCGTCGTACGCGTATGCCGCGATGATGTCCGGAGGTTCACCGTATCGCTCCGAAAACCGCCGACGGAACGTCCGGAGCCTCGGATCGTCCCGCCACAGATCGCACGGAGCCGCCACCGTGACGCCTTCCGCGAAAATCCCGGCACGCTTCAGAAATTCCGGGAAAGCCAGCTCCGGCCCTCCGAAAACCTCCTGCGTCATCCCCCGCGCCCGCATCTTCCGGATCAGCAAGGCCGCCTCCTCCGGCGTTCCCCAGACCAAGAGCGCCTCAACTCCGGCGCGTTCGATCAAATCGAGCGGACGGGAAAAGTCCGGCGCTCCCGCATCGTATTTGAGACTCAGGGCAAGCGGCCTTCCCAATCGCCGCGCCGTTTTCTCGAACTCCGTTACTCCGATCCGGCTATCGGACGAGGTGGCCGCCATCGCCGCCACCTTCGTATAGCCCCTGTCCTGAAAAAGATGCGTTCCGAGCACCCGCGCGATGTGCGCGTCGTCGGGCATACACCGGAACATCCACGGGATGTTGATCTGCGTGAGCGAAGGATCCGTGCTCCCCGTTCCGATCAGAACCACGTGCGCTTTGGTGATGATCTGCTCCGCGATATGCGTGCTTTCGCTCCCGATGGAACCCATCCCAGCCCACACCCGATCCTCATAGACAAGCCTCGCCACCTCCCGGGCGCTCCCCCAGATTTGGTCGTCCGAACGGAACACCGGCTCAAATGGCTTGCCGCGATGTCCACCCTCCGCATTGGCCTCCGCAATCGCCAGCTCGGCTCCCCGGCGCATGCTCAGGCCTTGCGAGACCGCACCGTCTCTTTTCAATGGCCCGAACAGCCCGATCCGCACCTCCTCCAGGTCCGTTGGCTCCTCCAACTCCCGCTCCGGCCCGTGATATTCGTACGGCTTCGCACGCAGATCCGCATGGGGCCTGACCGTCCCGTAGGGAAGCGCATTCAGAGAATCCCCGCCGGACGGTCCGGCTCCTCCTGCGTTGCTGATCCAGAGCAGCATCCCAAACAACGCATGTAATGTCAACCTGAAAAAATGGCGCATGTTCCGTCCCGGTGAGAAGAAAAATGAGGCATAAAAAAACCGATATTCCCGACCTGAATTATTCACAAAGCCGGGATTTCACGCTTGGCTCCGAATTTATGAATAATGCAGAGGAGATGTCCCGTTAGGGACGGGATATTTGTAGCATTTCAAAATCACCGATAGACTTTCTCAAGTCCCGTGAGGGACGAAATAGACATGGCAAACACATAATGACAAAAGGTACGTTCTGAAGGAAATTGGATAACTATGCGGTCCCTACGGGACCGGGGAATATTTTTTGTTTTGTTTTGCTATAGACATTTTGTCCCAAACGGGACCGTGACATGGGACATTTCTCTTCACACCTCCACGCATCCCACCTCGTCCAACACCTGGGCGCACGCCCGTGCATACGCCCGCGCCAGTCCGCCCCGGCCCAGCTTCGTTCCCCCGTAGTAGCGCGTCACTACCACAATCGTATCGGTGTATTCCCGCCGTTGAAGGACGAACAGTATTTTGCGCCCGGCTGTGCCCGCCGGCTCCCGGTCATCCGACATCCCCTCAAAGCCCGCCGTTGGCCCGATCCGAAAGCCGTACGTATAATGACTCGCCTTCGGATGTTTCTTCCGCATCGCCTCCAGAAACCGCTTGGCCTCCTCCTTCGAATGCACCGGCGCACAACTCCCGATAAACCGCGACCGTTTGACCACCATGCGATCCGTATGCCCTTCCTTTGCCACGTGCTTCATAAAATGGGCAGCGGCGGAATCTCCCGACATCCAGTCGTGGAAACAAGCCGCCCTCCTCCTTTCCGTCAAAGGAACACAGGAAAAACCTCCCGCAGAGTACCGACAATCTACGGGAGGTTTGGGGAAAAATCCGTAGGGGCGATCCTTGTGATCGCCCTTTTGAAGACGAAACGGGGCGAAAACAAGTTTCGCCCCGACCAGGTTCGCCATTACAAACGCATCCATTCAAACCGGACAGCCCACAACTGAAACCAAGGCTACGTCTCCAAACCCAACGCGGCCAATTTCTCCGGGCTGGGCACGCTGGTTTTGGGATCCCAATCCATCACCTTGAGGTAATCCCCCACCATTTGGTCCATATCCAGCGTGGCATCCTTGAGAGGTCCCTCCGTCAGCGGAGGATCGCCGATGAGACGGGCGTGCATAGGACGGTCGAGAGGATTCAGGCCCTCGCGGAGATTGAAGAGATGCCGGAGAGTGCCGATGCGTTCTCCGAGTTCGAGGCAGTCCTCCATCGTGTACGTCCGGCCCGTGATCGCGGTGAGGAAGTCGGGAATGGACCGGGCATCCAGGCACATGTGCCCGAACAGGCAGAGTCCGGCGGCGTTGACCACGTGCGTGATGTTGACCGCCTTGCTCTGATCTTCGCCACGCCCCGTGTAGTCCAGATGATCGCGTTCCTTGATGTCCAATCCTCCGGCGGGAGCACAGGCCTGGGTATGCCGGGCTGGCGTGGCGTCTAAGACGTAGGCCATCCCCAAACCGGGACTAAACTTGGGATCATGCGCGGGCACTTCCTGTCCGCCCACGTGGATTGCGTATTGTTCGGAGCCTTTGCCGATTTTCCGGGCGGCTTGCTGGATACCGTCCGCCAACAGGTCGCCGAGTCCTTCGCGCCGGGCGATCTTTTCGGTGAGAGTCACGATGGCTTCGGCGTTCCCCCAGGTCAGTTCCAGACCCTCGGTATCCTCCTTAGTGAGAAGGCCGTCTTCGTAGCATTCGATGGCAAAGGAGATG
>JAUWMS010000323.1 GCA_030613045.1 Candidatus Latescibacterota bacterium
CTTCGCGGGCTTGCCGAAGACGCGGTGAATCGCCCCGGTAATGGGGGTATAGAGCAGGGCAATGGAACCGACCGCTCCGAAAGAGAGTTGAAAACCCACGTCAAACAGACTTTGCGGCCAGCGCAGCAGAATGACGAGCGCGGCCACCCCCAGCACGTTCCATAAATCCGTGTCCCGCTCGATGGTGAAGGCGATGAGGATCAGACCAGCCATGATGGAAGCGCGCACCACCGAGGGGCGCAGATCCACGACAAACACGTACACGATCAGCGCGGCGACGGTCACCCATGTGGCCCGACGGCGTGTCAACCCGAACAGTCGGAACACGAAAAAGAAGATCCCGGCGATCAACCCCACGTGCAGCCCGCTCACCGCAAGCACGTGCGATACCCCCACGCGATTGAACGCCGCCCTCACCTCCTTCGGCAGCGCATGCTTTTCTCCGAGCAGCAATCCCTTCAGCAGGGCAGCCGGCGCTCCGAGGAGATTTCGATCCACCGTGCTCCGGATCGAGCGCCGGATCGGAAGAACCACGCCGGAGAAAAAAGAGCGCGTTTCGCCGCTTTCGAGTCGTTGGATGGATTCCCGCTTGCGCACGGACAAGAGCGCGGAAACGCCCCTTCTCTCCAAGTATTTCCGATAGTCGAAGGCCCCGGGATTCCGCGCCGGCTCCGGCCGGCGAAGACGTCCCTGTACCGTCACCAGATCGCCGAATCCGATGTCGTCGGCCCTTTCCCGGACGGTGACCAAAACACGTCCAAAGACCTCCGCCCGGTTCCCCTCCCACGCCACCTCCTGCGCCTCGAGCGTGAGTCGGGTTTTCTCCGCGAACACATCCGGCTCGTCCGTCACCCGGCCGGTAAGCGCAACCGGCTCCCCGAAATCCGGGAATCGGGAAAGATGATTTCCCGGGGAATCCCGCGTCACGCCAGCGTACCGAAATGCCCCGGCCATAAAGACCATCAGTGCAAAGAGGACCTGCCCGGCGAGGTGCTCCGACCTTCTCCGCATCAGAGCGATGCTTCCCGCCGCAAGACCCCCCGTCGTCCCGATCCACCAAAACAAAACAGGGACATGGACAAAAGAACTCACCCATATCCCCGAAACGAAAAGGAGTGCTGTCCAGAGTGCGGGACGTCTCATAAGAGTTCCCTCGCGCTGAAAAATTGCGAATAGAGAGTGCGGTCTGATTATTGAATATACTCATTCAGATGACGATTTGTCAAGCAGTTTTTCAGCAATTCCCACGGCTTCTCCTGAGCATGAATCATTTATATACTTCAGCCATGAAGCCCGGTGATTCAGGAGGCCGAATAACCCCGACTCTGTCCCGTTAGGGACAAAATATCTATAGCAAAACAACCCCATAAAACATCTCCAAGTCCCGTAGGGACGGTATATTCATCCCATATCCTTCCGAATGCACCTTTTGTCATTGCGTGTTTGCGGCAACTATTTCGTCCCTGACGGTAATTTGGGAAGGTTATCGGCTATTTCAAACGCTATAGATGTTCTGTCCCTGACGGGACATCTCCCCTGCATCATTCACAAATTTTCCAAGGATCCTCTTTTGCTTTTGTGCACCAAAGCGTTTTGGATTTTCACTCTCAAAACGCTGTTTTCTGAGAAAAGTCTGAAGCTGCGCCGCATCATCCAAGACTTGTGAATAATCCAGGCGCACAAGGATAAAAGAGAATTCGGTCCGAATCCATAAATAATCAAGGTGAGATACGGTGTGCAATTTTTTTCTTGACTTTTACGGATAAATGAGGTAGCTTAGAAGTAACTATTTCGTATGCGATGTTTTTACACATTCTATACTAAATATCATCCGGCAGTCCGAATTCTAAATAGTTCCCCTTCATCGTTGGGGTACGCCGTATAGCCACAGAGAACACGGAGTACATAGCACGCCAAAACCGCAAGCAAAACCCAAAAGCAATGGGACACGGATCACACGGATTTTCACGGATCAGACCAAGTGAGCATATCTGGAAATCCGAACAATCCTTTCCGTCCTCGCTCAACAAAAATCTTGTCAAAAGAACAACCTTTTGCAGGTTCAAAGAGAATCAGGCATTCAAATCATACCAACGAAAGGAGAAGCACATGAGCAGATCAATGAAGACCGGGATTTCGTGGAGCTTGATCCTCCTGAGCATCACCGCGCTGATCCTCTTAGATGTAGTGCGGAAGCCGATGCTGGAGGAATTCGGGAGCATATACACAGTCGGAGCGGTTAGAGCCGAAGCCGCTGCGAAATCGGTGGTATCCATCGGGCGTTCGGACTATGCCCATCTGACGGAGCGGGTGGACCCGGATTCCGCCCTCACGGAGGCGCAGGTCGAGGCGATGGTGCGGGAAGCGGTCCGATTGGGTGGGATTGAGCGGGTGGTTCGGCCCGATCACCGCTGGATCGTGATTAAACCGAACATTGTGGAGTTGAAAAAGCGAGGTTCCGGGGTGATCACGGATTGGCGCGTGGTCAAGGCGCTCATCAAGATCGTGTACGAGATCGCTCCGAAGGCCCGGATCACCATCGCGGAAGGGGCCGGAGCATGGGTTTCGCCCGGGCACCCAGAGGTTAGGACTTGGGGCAACGTAGCCGATGGCTTCGAAATCGCGGGATATCGTCCGCTTTTGAGCGATCCGGAACTCTCGGATGTTACGCTTGATATCGTGGACATCAACTTCGACGAGGCGGTGGAGACCCCGGTGCCAGGAGGGGGAACCGCGAAAAAAACGTATTACATCCCGAGGACGGTCCTGGATTGTGACGTCTTGATAAACGTGCCGGTGATGAAGGTAACTTTCAACGTCGGGATGACCGTTGCGATGAAGAACTTCGTTGGGATCGCACCGGGGATGGTGTATGGGTGGGCCAAGATGCGAGGCTATCCTCCGGGAAGCGGCACGGGGCTTCCGCATTCCGATCCCGTATTGGACGAGGTCATCGTGGATCTCGTATCTCTGTCCGGTGTGGATTTCACCGTGGTGGATGCGATCGTGGCGATGGAGCGAGCCAAAAGCGACGAGATTGGCGGCCTTCCGGTCCGAATGAATACCGTCGTCGCCGGTTCCGACGTCGTGGCCGTGGATGTGGTCTGTGCACGGTTGATGGATTTCAACCCGGACGACGTAGAGTATATCACCTTAGGGGATCGCCAGAGGTTGGGAACAGGGGATCTTGGGAAGATCGCAGTCAGGGGGCAGACGATTGAGAACGTGGCCCGCCGGTTCGAGAAATGCCCCGCGAACTGGGGAACAGGAGGAGAATACGGGCATTACGGTCAGGGCAACCGGATCTGGTTGTTGAAAGGCCCCTTTGCCACCAAGGATTGGAACAGGGATTTTTTAGATCCGACCGATCCTCGCGCCCTCGCCGGAGAGGACGGCTGGAGTGCGCCCGTGTATTTCCACGATGATAAAATTGATCTTGATACGTACTTCAACGATCCAACGAACTGTGTGGTTTATGCTTACGCGGAGTTCAGCGCGCCGAAAGCGCAGAAAGCCGAGTTGTGGATCGGATCGGACGAGGGGTTGGTCGTGTGGGTCAACGGCAATTCCGTGTACGCGTTCGAGGGCGCGCGGCGGCATCATCTCCCCAACGCTAAGCTTGAGATCGCTGTTCGGAAGGGAGCCAATACGTTGTTGGTGAAAGCCCGGCAGACCCGGGGCAGGTACGATTTCAGCATCAACATCTGCGAGCCGGAGGACGACGATCGGTACAACGGGACCCGGGTCTTCGGCCTGAAGTTCTCTGTACCCACCGGCGAGGAGCCGGAACTCGCTCAGGCCACCTATGTTGCTGCGAAGGACAGGGAGGATTACGATTTCGGCGAGCCCGAGGCGGTCAGTCACATCAAAGGCAGGGATCCTTTGGAGCAAGGCGAATCCGCGCCGGAAAAGAAGGTGTTGGAGGGATTTCCCAAGCTCCCCGAAGGCATGGACTACATGGCCGCGCTCCAGGCGGTCTTAGCCTATCGGGGTGAGCAGGTGGATGTGTCTTACTTGATGGGGATCTCCGGGGAGGCGTTTAAGTTCTATTACGATCGTCCGGATCCATGGGATGCGTTGGCGATTGCTCCCTCCGATCCTCTGCAGACGGTGTGCGATGCGCTGGGCTATACGTATGCGTATAGTTACAACGAGGAGCAGGATGAAGCCTGGATCCGGATGAAAGGGTGGATCCACATGGGATATCCGGTGATGGTGTGCAGCGGGCGGCGCTATGGCGGGTGGGGTGTCCTGGTCGGATATGAGGAGGAGAATCAGAAGGCGTACCTGAGACGCACCATGGATGGAAGCAGGAGACGGGATACATCCCACTCCGGACAGGGGTCCGCGGAGTACGAGACGATGGGCTCATTCCTGAAGGAATGGATGGGACGGGGGCCAGGCAAGATGGAGGGGGTCGGAAACCCGCAGTTTGTGGTGGGGGAGAAAATCGGCCC
>JAUWMS010000304.1 GCA_030613045.1 Candidatus Latescibacterota bacterium
GCCGCCGTCCGAAGCGCATCGCGGCTGTGCACCGCCACACCCACCGTCCGCACCAGCCCCTGCTCCCTGGCGCGGCTCAGCGCTTCCCCAGCTCCCGCATAGCGCTCCGGCCCGCCCTTCTCCGTTACCCCATGCAGCAGCACGATATCCAGCACATCCGTCTTTAGTTCCCGAAGAAACCGCCGGACAGCCCGCTCCGCCTCCGAACGGGAATGCGCCACCGTCTTCGTCCCGATCACCACCGACGCGCGATCTATGCCCTTCATCGCGGCCGCCACGTGCGCATGACTCCCGTACATATCCGCCGTATCAAAAAACGTGATGCCCTGTTGATGGGCATACCGCAGCAACCGGACCAGCGGCTCAAAGCCGAGGTCCGTCTGATCCGAACGGCCGTCCCATCCAGCGGTGCCCGTACCGATGCCCAGTTCGGATACACAGAGACCGGTTTGGCCCAATTCGACTGATTTCATTTTCTTCGCTCCCGAAAGGTTGTGTGTCCATGTTCCTTTTCTCACCGAAGGGACGTGAAGAGCACAGCGCACTTCAAAACCTTGTCTGTTGGTTTTCTCTGCGTCCTTTGCGTCTCTGCGGTGAAATCGTAGTTGATTTTGTCCACTACCTTATTATACCGCTCTATTTCACGAAAGCGCCTTCCGGCAGATCGGCTTCAGACTCTCCCAGAGTTCAGGCTGTCCGTTGTATTCCTGACAGAGGTCGTAGAAAATCAACTCGTCCGCTCCTCCCCGGACGGCGGACAGCATGAGGTCTTCGATAATTTCGGGTCTCAGGAAGGACCACGGTCCCGCGCCCACGAAATCCGGATGCGGCCCGTAGGAGGAGGAAATCATGATGGGCGCGCCCACGCGGCACGTTCCCTTATGCGCCTTGACCATCTGCCTGAATTGGCGGGCGAAGTCGTTCCACAGCGCGTACGTCCATCGTCCGATCCGCCCCTCCTGCGGCACGTCGGCGGCCGCGCACGGGCAAAGCTCATCTACCAGACTCTCTTCGATCCAGCCGGGAACATTGAGCAGCATCTCCGAAAGAAAACCGCGGGGCAGAAAATAGGCATAGAGCGAAAATCCAGGAAGCGCGGAACGCAGTTCCCTGAGGAATTGAGTATTGGTGGCCCCGGCCCGGAAACGCACCCAATCCGTGTCTCCGTTGGGAATTTCGTACGGATCTCTGCCCATCTTCTCCCGGTATGCCTGCACCATGGGTTCATCGTACCCAAACAGGCACACGCTCTTATCGTCCACCAGGGAGACCCCTCTATCCTGCACGTGACTTTTCCAGAGCCAGCGCGTAAAATCGAGAAAGACACCATCCGTTCCGTATTCCCGAAGCTCCCGGATCAACTCGATCCGATAGGCCCTCACCTCCGGATATCCGAACGATAGCGACCGATCGTAGCGCTTCCCCTCCCGATCCTGCATGAGAAACTCCGGATGGGCACTCGCGAACTCGGTGTAGGAAACCTCCGGAATGCCTTCGTCGCTCAACGTGATCCATGGAACGACCTCCATCCCCATGCTGTGTGCGTCCTCCGTCACCGCAGCCAGCATATCGAAGGAGCGGGCCGCTTCGCAGGTTTCCAACATGGCCTGCTTCTTGTCGGCGTCCAAATAATCTTCGGCCAAAGCCGTAGAGAGCCTGCGTTCGATCCGGGTGTGGTGAAGGAAGTCTCCGTGAACAGAGACCCGGAAGTACAGGCGCGTGATCCCCAGATCATGGCATCTTCCCACCCATCCCCTCAAGCCTTCCCGAGTTCGAAGCTCCGGAAGCCAAAAGGCCGCGGTGAAATAATCCACCATCGCGCCGATCTTGATTTTTTGATTCATGAATACGTCCCTTTTCGAACGAAGTCCGATCTTCAGGTAAGCGCTATCTCCACAATGAAGTACCGGCTGATGCCGCTCAGATCAATGCCAAATGCCTTGCCCGTCTTACCTCCTTCCGACTCAACAGGGCGCGGCGCATCGAGATCCGGGCTATACACGGTGACCGAACCGGGGATTTCCACAAATTCCAGCGCCAAATCGGACGATGCCAATTCCTCGTAGTGCAGCCTGTGCACGATCTCCTCGTCGTAGGAAATGAAGCGTTTCCGTATCGTAGGATGCGCTTCCGCCTCCACCTTTGCCGGCAGCCCGTGCAGCAGCACGCGCGCTCCGTCCCGGAAGCTTCGTAACACCCAGCCTTCGGGGCTTTCCACCACGCTGTACTCCTTCTCCGTTCCATTTTGCCCGACTCGCTCCGCCAAATGGAGATCCGGCTCGCCAATTCCCATTCGGTCCGGACACCAGAAGAGCTGTCCCTCTCCCACCTCGATGTGGATCCACTCGCCTTTCTCGATCACTTTTCCCTCGTAAACGCCCCGGCATTCCGAGATCGTCGCCTCGGTGTTTTCATACGGGGGAAATCCGGGCTTACGCGGCGGCTCCGTGACTGAAACCTCCACACCGTATTCTTTGAGCCAGGGCTTTTCCAAAAGCCGCGCCCGCTCATCGCGCAGTCCCAGCGGGCCGGTGGCAATCACCACACCTCCGCCGCGTAAATATTCGTGCAGCTTCTCCCGTTCATCGCGGCCAAGACAGGTGACACTGCTCATCACCAGAATACGCCAGTCTTCCGGCGCGGGGATGTCCGTGACCACCTCAAAATTGCATTTTTTGCTCATCAATTCGCGGCACGTCGTATGGTAATCGCGCACATAGTCCTCGTGGATCTGTCCGTAATAATCCCGCGTGCCGCGTGAGAACAGGACGGCTGTCTGCGCGTCGGACTTTCCGGTAAACAGGTGCGGGTGAGCCTTTTCCCACACGAAGCCTTCCCCCACCAGTTCCGGTTCGTCCGGAAACGCTGTGAGCGCGGAATTCGGCACGCCGAGTCGCCCCTTGAGCGTGCTGAACCACGTATCCGAACCGAGAAACTTGTTGAGCGCCCAGATAAAAAAGGCCGGCTCCGGAAAGTAGCCATATCCCAGACCGAAGCAGGGACACTCGTTATCGCGCGCAATCCCAAGATGCAGAAGCTGGCTGGCTATCCTTCCGTCCCAGGTTC
Source organism: Candidatus Latescibacterota bacterium (assembly GCA_030613045.1). GTDB lineage: Bacteria > Latescibacterota > 4484-107 > 4484-107 > 4484-107 > 4484-107. The sequence goes on from JAUWMS010000304.1 coordinate 3,067, forward strand.
CGTCCAGTCCGGGCGTGGCGCCGCACATTTCGAGCATCACCATGTTGCTGTTCTGGATGAACTCCTGATACGTCATTCCCACAGCGGGCAAGTGGCTGCCGTCACTCGTGGAGCAGCAGGCCATCAGAGGAAAGCCCGTCGGAAGCGCTTCCTTCACCACGCCGAGAAAATCCGCGCTCGAACGAAAACGTATCTCGATCCAGTCCTTGAACGCTTCGGAATCGCGGTTCCCCCAAAAGCTGGCATCACTTGTCGGAGGAAGGGAATGACCATACTCCCGCCCAAATCGCTCCCGGCACCAGCGGCATCCGCACACCCGCCAACCGTCGTAGAAGATCCCATCGTCGCTCATCAGCCCATCTATCCCGGTTTCTCGTACGAGCCGCTTCACGTAAGTTTGATACGCCTTCCGAAAATGAGGATTGTTGATGCAGAACTCCTCGGCGGTATAGAATTCCAGAAAGCAGGGGTCGCCCGTTTCCACATCTATCATGCGCCAGTCGTTCAGGAGATGTCCTTCAAAAGTCCAGGTGGCGGCCACATCCATCGAAGGATAGAACGGCACGTGATGGCGATTGCGCCGCCAGATTTCCCAGGCATTCTCAGGGTTGCGCGGACGATGGGTGAGCACCGCGGAATGGTGATCGAACAACACAATATCCCGCTGATGGAGTTCCTCCGCGATACACGCGAACATGTCGTGCAAACGGGACCAGAACGGCAGGTAATCCCAGCGAAAATGCGTCCCGAAAAGGATGGCGCAGTTCACGCCCGCCTCCGCCGCCCGGTCGGCGCGCCGCTTGATTTTATCCACCAATCCCTCATCGGGCCATTCCAGGTCCTCCCACGTCAGCCACCAGCTTATGGCGCGGTAATGCTCGTCTTGTCCTTTCATGGGTTTCTCCTCGTTTTCTTAGCCTGTTTTCAACACCCTTCAAAATTCTATTCCATTTCGAGAGATTTCAAGAGGGGTTGAATACAGACTAAACCATCTCATCGCAGAGACGCAAAGACCGCAGAGCACTTCAAAAGAAGGGATAAGGAAGGTCGAGGTTAACTCAATCCCGCACTTTTCAACCTTAACCTTAGCTTTTTTCCCCTTGTTTTTCTTTGTTTTTCTCTACCTCCTCTTCGTCTCTGCGATGAGATGGTCGTTTGATTTTGTCCGCCTACTTATGATCGGTCAAAGTTCTGCAATTGGAGACCCGAAAACCAAGCGCATGATCCCCGGATCACGGCATCTTCCCACCCATTTCCTCAAGCTTACCCAGCTCCGGAGTTCAGGAACGAGCTGAAACAATGGACCGGGTCAAAAGCTACCCAAACCCCTGAAACGTTTCATATCCCTGCACATCGAACCACGCTGTCTCCTTCGCCCAGGGCACGCCGATCTCCGAAAACAGCTTCCGCTTCCTCGCCGCCTCCTCTACAATTGCTCCGATGTCCTTCACCTCCGTAGCCGTCGAATGTTCCTCCGGATAGCGTCGCACGTACTCCGCGCCGATGGGCACGATTTTTCCGGCGGATTGATAGGCTCCATTGGAGACC
>JAUWMS010000508.1 GCA_030613045.1 Candidatus Latescibacterota bacterium
ACACTTGGCCCTGCGCCCCCCAATTGCGTCTTGCTGGGGTTCAATCCGTAATCCGAAATCGTCAATCCACAATCGGCACGTTCCTTCCTCCGCAGGAACGATCAGCACCCAGGCATCCCGCTCCAAACGATCCGGCGGAAAGATCGCGCGGAGGCGTCCGTCGCTGCTCGTGATCGTGCCTCCGCTTTGGGCGGAAATCCGTTTGGCGGCAAAGCGCGTGCTTCCCGATCCTCCGTTTCCAGCGAGATCCATTCCCATCACGGAGAGACTGACCACGCCTTCGCCGGAGAGCTTGTAGTCCGCATGAAACAGCCCCGGGTCGCCGATCCGGGAAAGCGGCCACCGCGTCGGGTCAGAATCTCCCACGGTGATCTCCAACTCCGGCTCCGCCCGCAACGCCTCCGAAGCCACCGCATACACATCGCGATAATCCGTCCACACGGGATTTTGCATCACGCCGAGCACAAAGGAGGGCGGCGTGGCATCCGTCCGAAAAGACCAACAGGGAGGATCGCTCTCGACCCGTGCGCCGGAACGATCCACGGAAGCCACTTTCCAATAAATGCGTGCGTTGTCGGGGAGATCGCTGATCGTGCAGAATGCCGTGCTCACCGTATCCACTTCGGTGTCGGTTTTAAACCGCTCGTCCGTGCCCCAATGCACCACGTAGCGCACCGCATCTCCCGGATCCACATCTGTGCTTTTCTCCCACCGAAGCGTCACCGTCAATGCCGTCAGCACGCTGTCCGGCTGGGGCGACACCAGCGAAAAAAGCGAAGGCGGATCGTTGACGTTCGCCACGTTCAGATCGTACTGCTGAGTGCTTGTGGTATCTCCATCCGCGACCGAAAGCGCAACGGACACGGAGCCCACGTCCCCGTTTTTCGGCAACCACTCCGCGAACCCGCTCGATGGGTCCACGGTCATCCCATTCGGCCCTTCGATCAGGCCAAAGCGCAAAGCATCCCCGTCCTCATCCGTGGCCCGCATCTGATACTGATAAAGCACCTCCTCCGTCGCCTCGGTGGGCGGAGTGCTCACGACCACCGGTGCATCGTTCACGTTCCGAACGACGAGATGAAACCGCGTGGTATCCGACAAGGCTCCATCGCTCACCCACACGGCCACGTCGTATTCCCCGACCTCCGGATCGTCGGGCATAAAGCGAATCCACCCGGAGTTTGTTTCTATATCAAAAAACGGTGCATCGTCCCCATACGTCAAACGATCCCCGTCCGGGTCCTCCGCCGTGGCCCGGAGTGCAAACGAACGCCCTTCGACCGCCACTGTATCGCGTAGTGCGGCGATCTTCGGCGCGCGATTTCCCGGCTTTACCGTCAGCCCGAAAACCACGCTCGTCGAATCCCGGCCATCGGATACTGTGATCGTGACGAGGTGTGCGCCGAGCGCGTCAACCTCCGGCGTAAACCGAATCCAGCCGGAAGCGGTGATGTCGAACAGGTCCGAATCATCCCGGAACGCCAACACATCCCCGGAATCGGCATCGCTCGCCGCGATCTGAACGGCAAAGGGAATTCCTACAACCACCGTCGTATCCGAAGGCACAAGCACCACAGGAGGTCTGTTGGATCGCACGTGAACCACGCCGCTTTCCGTGTGCACGGGGACGGCCTTCCCATATTCATCGCCCGAAATCACGTCCCGGAGGTCCAGCCACGCCTCCCCTTCCGCCAACGCCCGAAGCCATAGCTTCACCACAGCTGCACGCCCCGGCGCGATCCGCTCTCCTTCCGGGCTATATACAAGAACCCTTGCTCTTCCCTCTTCAATATCCATCCGCCGGGCAACCGTCCATCCAGCCGTCCGCTCCGTGCTCCGGACGTCCAGCATCTCCACACAAGGCGAATCCAAGCACACATCGAACTGAAGTCCCGCCACGGGAAGCGTATTTTCCATCTCTATGCCCAGCGCGATCTCATCGCCCACGCGCATGGAGCCGTCCTGAATGCTTATCCGAACCGGCTGTGCCCGGGCCGTTCCGAACAGGAAGAATACAAGAAAAAGGCTGCTCGCCACAGAGACCGGGCGCGCACGGAGCGATTCGAAAATTCTGGTGCACTCCGTGCACTCCCTGTCTCCGTGGCGTTTCTTCATTTTTCCAGGTCTCCCTAACCCTGATTCAAAGCCTCTCCCATGCTTCTCTATCTATTCCTGCTTCTCTAAGAATTCGCATAAGCAGGTTCTTTCCTATGTCCGCCCTGTGGGGATTGGGAATGCGAACTCGTAAATGTCCTTTGAGCATAAATTGATGTTTGCCCCCCGAATAAGGACCGCTAAATCCCGCTTGTCCCAAATAGGTAATCAACTCCTTACGTTTAATCGGACCAAAGACTGGCATCAGGCGGCTTTCCTTTTGATATTCAGTTCAATGCCGTCAAGAACCGGAATGGGAATTCCCATTTTCAAACCTAAGATAATCCATTCCTCCAGGACTTCCTGTAATTCTTCTCTGCATGTTTCCAGGGTATCTGCATTTGCCCAAACTCCCTGAAGTCCGATAATGCTGCCAAAATACCCTTCTCCATCAGTTAATATTTCATAATGCGCTTTGCGCATGGCGGCCTGGATATAGTCGGTCAACATAACTCGTTTCTCCTTTTCCCGTCCCGAACAGAGAGAGAACAAGAAACAAACTGTCTGCCACAGAGACTGAGCGCGCACGGAGCGCTTCCAAAATTCTGGTGAA
>JAUWMS010000052.1 GCA_030613045.1 Candidatus Latescibacterota bacterium
GAGCGCGGTGGGGGCGCGATTATTTTACGTGATTCCTCATTGGGAGGAATTTTCGGGGCATCCCTGGGACGTCATCAATCCGTTTCAAAACGGGGAGGTGGGAATCGCGGGATTGACGCTGTATGGCGGACTGATATTGGCGGTGGTCGTGGGCATTTGGTTCGCGAGGCGGCATCACATGCCTGTGTGGCGCGTGACCGATGCGATGGCGCCTGCGGGTGCATCGGGGATTTTTCTCACGCGGATCGGGTGTTTTTTGAACGGATGTTGCTTCGGAAAGCCGAGCGCCGTCTGCTGGGCGATGACCTTTCCAAGAAACAGCGCGGCGGGCTATCTGTTTCCAAACACGCCGATTCATCCGACTCAGTTGTATTCGTCGTTATACGGGTTGGCGATCTTTGGGATCCTCTTGTTTCTCGAGCGGTTCAAGCGCTTCGATGGGTTCACCTTCTGGGTCTTCATTTTACTGTACTCGGTGGCGCGCTTCGCGGTGGATTTCGTGCGGTATTACGAGGAGAGTATGACGCTGTTTCACGTGGGAGACGTGGGGATATCGCTGAATCAGGCCATCAGCGTGGGAGGTTTCGTGCTGGCTTGGGTGATGCTGTTTGTGTTGAGAAAAAGGGACGCTTCTTCGCCACGGATCGCCACGGAATAACACAGCGCGGCAAAGTCGAAAAAAAAACCAAAAGCAATGGGACACGGATTACACGAATTTTCACGGATCAAACAAAGTAACTGCAAATGAAAATCCGAACAAGCCAACCCATTCTCGCTCTACAAAAATTTTGCCAAAAAAACAAGGTCTTGCAGGTCAGTAGCACAGAAAGTATCCGTGGTTTTCCGTGTACTTCCGGGGGAAAAGTATGCCATTCCCCCTTGGTGAAGAAAATCTTTGAGAGATGAGGAGTTCAAACGTATGATGGGTAAGTTTCTGGGACGGCTGCGTGCGGGATTGTCGAAGACGCGGGAGGGGTTGCTTCGGCGGATCAACGAGGTGGTTGGCGGACGGAGCAAAATCGATGAGGCGTTATTGGAGGAAATCGAGGAGGTGCTGATCGAGGCGGACGTGGGCGTCGGGCCGACGACCAAGATCATCGAAGGGATACGGGATCGGGTGAAGGAGGAGCGGATCAGGGACCCGGATCGGATTCAGGGATTGTTGAAGGATGAGGTGATGCGGCTTTTTGAGGAGTGCGGAGTCGAGGGGGCAGACAAACTTCCGGCGGATCATTCTCCGCTGGTGATTATGATGGTGGGCGTCAACGGAGTGGGGAAGACGACGACCATTGGAAAGCTGGCGCAAAAATACGCGGACGAAGGGAAAAAAGTGCTCTTGGCGGCGTCCGATACCTTTCGGGCCGCGGCGATTGAGCAGTTGGCGATCTGGGCCGATCGGACGGGCGCGGATCTCGTGCGCCATCATAACGGGGCGGATCCGGCTTCGGTGGCGTTCGATGCGCTTGCAGCGGCGGAGGCCCGGGGAGTGGACGTGGTGATCGTGGATACGGCCGGCCGGCTGCATACGAAGGTGAATTTGATGGAGGAACTCGGAAAGATCCACCGGGTATTGGGAAAACGGATACCCGGAGCGCCCCACGAGGTGCTGTTGGTGTTGGATGCGACGACGGGCCAAAATGCAATTTCACAGGCCCGCAAGTTCGATGCCATCGTGCACGTGACGGGGATCGTGCTGGCCAAGTTGGACGGGACGGCCAAGGGAGGCGTGGTGATCGGCATCAGGGATACGCTGGATATTCCGGTGCAATGGATCGGGATCGGAGAGCAGGCGGAGGATTTGCGAAGATTCGAGCCGACGGAATTTGTGGAGGCGTTGTTGGGATAAAACAGAGAACTGCGGATTAGGACGGAGGAATCAAAAGTAATCCGCGGTTCTGAAGAGTTGAGGCGGATCGTGGACATTTTGCGCTTGAAGAATATGACCTTTTTCGGATACCACGGAGTGCGCCCGGAGGAGCGGGAGTTGGGACAGCGGTTCGAGGTGGACGTGGAGATGGCGTACGAGATGGCGCGCGCAGCCGCTTCGGATCACGTCGGGGATGCCATAAATTACCAGACGGTCTATGAGGCCATCGAGGCTGTGGTGACCGGAGAGGCCGTGCATCTGTTGGAGGCTTTGGCGTCGAGGATCGCCGAAACGGTGATGAAACGATTTCCCGCACAGCGGGCCATAGTCCGGGTGCGAAAGATGCACCCTCCGATTCCGGGCTTTACGGGATGTGCGGAGGTAGAAGTGGTGAGAAAAAGGTAAGAAGCATTGCCAAGATTTCAAAGATTTCAAAGATTTCAAAGATTGTTAGGATTGCCTCCCCACTTCCCACTCCCTCTGGAAATCTCGCCGGTTTCGGAATTCAGGCAAAGGAAACATTTAATTACTTGATTATTTTAGAAAACGGTTCTCTGCGCCCTCTGCGCTCTCCGCGGTTAAATCGGTTTTGAACCTTTTTACGAATCCATCCAGATTGCCTCCCATTTTCTCGCCAATTTTGGCAATTTTGGCAATCCTGGCAATTCAGGCAATGGGGAGGGGAAGAGAGGCGGGGCATGGTTGACGTGGTTATCTCTCTCGGATCGAATTTGGGAGATCGTCAGGGCCTGATTCATTCGGCATTGCATGCGCTTCGCGGGCTGCCGGATTCGGAGGGCTGGAAGGTTTCGTCTTTGTATGAGACCGCTCCGGTGGGGAAGACGGATCAGCCGCGTTTTTTCAATGCGGTGGTCGGGATGCGGACCGGGCTGGCAGCCAGGGTTTTATGGAAGCACTTGCAGCGGATCGAGCGGGAACTTGGGAGGGTGCGCACGGAACGCTGGGGGCCCAGGAAGATTGATCTGGATTTGATCCTGTATGGGGATCAGGTGATTGAGGAAAAGGATTTGGTGGTTCCGCATCCAAGATACCGGGAGCGGGCGTTCGTGTTGATTCCCTTGCTGGAAATCGCGCCGGAGTTGACGGATCCGGAGTCCGGAAAAAGGGTTCGGGAATTTCTCGAAGATCGGTGTGGAGGGCAGAAAGTGGCGTTGTATCTGCCCAAAAAAGTTGACGATTGACGCTTCACGTTTTACGTTTTACGGCTCACCACTCACCACTCCACTATGGTCTTGCAGGAGGATACTCGATGGAGCGGCGCACTATCGCGGTCGAGGGGGTGATCGGCGCGGGGAAGACGAGTCTGGCGACGTTTTTGGCGAAGCGGCTGGAGGGGCGATTGGTGTTGGAGGAGGTGGAGGAGAATCCTTTTCTGTCGTTGTTTTACGAGGATCGGGAGCGGTTTGCCTTTTCGACGCAGGTTTTTTTTCTATTGAGCCGATACCGGCAGCAGCAGCAGTTGGAACAGTTGGATTTGTTCGAGCGGACGGTGGTGAGCGATTATCTTTTCGCGAAGGATCGGATTTTTGCGAGTGTCAATTTGAATGAGCAGGAGTGGGTGTTGTATGAGCGATTGGCCGGATTATTCGTTGAGAAGGCTGCGCGCCCCGATGTGGTGATCTATCTTCAGGCGAACACGGAGACATTGATCGGTCGGATCGCACAGCGGGGCCGGGAGTATGAGCGCGATATGGAGGTGGCGTATATCCGGGCGCTCAACGAGGCGTACAATCAATTTTTCTTTCACTACACGGCATCCCCCCTGTTGGTGGTGAATACGTCGGGGATGGATTTTGCGCATCGGGAGGAGGATTTGGAGGATGTATTCGAGCAGGTGCGGACTCCGTTTAAGGGTACGAGATATTACATTCCGATGGGAGGACAACCGTGAGCCGAGAAAAAATAACCACGGCGAAGCTTTTGGCGATGAAGGCGAAGGGCGAGAAGATCACAGCGCTGACGGCGTATGAATGTTTGTTTGCCCGGCTTTTGGATGAAGCGGGCGTGGATGTAATCCTCGTGGGGGATTCGTTGGGAATGGTATTTGCCGGGTATGAGACCACGCTACGGGTGACGATGGACCAGATGCTCTATCATACGAAAATCGTGACGGATGCGGTGGAGCGGGCATTGGTGGTGGGGGATATGCCGTTTATGTCGTTTCAGGTGAACGCGGAAAAGACGCTGCGGAACGCGGGGCGTTTTTTGCAGGAGGCCGGAGCCCAGGCGGTGAAGGTGGAAGGCGGGGAGGAAATGGCGGATCGGGTGCGCCGGATGGTGGATGCGGGGATTCCGGTGATGGGACATCTCGGATTAACCCCGCAGTCCATCCACCAATTCGGCGGGTATGGGGTGCGGGCGAAGGGGGAGGCCGAGGCGCAAAAGCTGCTGCACGATGCGGAGGCGCTGGAGCAGGCCGGGGTGTTCTCCCTCGTCTTGGAAAAAATACCCCGTTTGTTGGCCAAAGAAGTGTCGGAGAAAGTCGGCGTGCCGACGATCGGGATCGGAGCCGGGCCGCATTGCGATGGGCAGATTCTGGTGACACCGGACCTCTTGGGCTTGTTCGAGCGGTTTCGGCCCAAGTTTGTGCGGCGGTATGCGGAGTTGGGGAAAGCGGCGCGGGAGGCGTGTGCGGCGTATGTGGATGATGTGAGAGGGGGAGTGTTTCCGTCGCTCGAGGAGAGTTTTTAGAGGGCGGTACAGGGTTTACCGTTTATGTCCCCTTTAGAAACTTGCTGCGAAAGGGTGAGCGTGGAAAAATGGGTTTTGAAGTTTCACACCGTCTCACTATCTCACTTTCACACTTTCTTCCCTTTCTCTGCGTCTCTGCGGTGAGTATATGACGGTCTCTTTTCAGGTTGGAGAGGGAAGCGATGTCTATTCGGGTGATCGAGCGCATTCGGGCCATGCAGGCATGGGCGGATGAAGTCCGGCGGGAGGGGAAACGGATCGGTCTGGTGCCTACGATGGGATGCTTGCACGAGGGACATCTGAGCCTGATCCGTTTGGCGCGGGAGCGAACGGACGGGGTGGTGGTGAGTATTTTCGTGAATCCGACGCAGTTTGGTCCGGGCGAGGATTTTGAGAAGTACCCGAGGACGTTCGAGCGGGATCAAGAGCTGGTGGAGCAAGCGGGCGGCGAGGTAATTTTCACGCCGAATGTGGAGGAGATGTATCCGCCTGGGTTTTGCACGGCGGTGCAGGTGGACAAGTTGACGGAAGGGCTTTGCGGGGCTTCCCGTCCGGGGCATTTCCGGGGCGTGACCACGGTGGTGGCCAAGTTGTTGTGCGCGGTAAAACCTCACGTGGCGGTGTTCGGCCAAAAAGATTTTCAGCAGGCGGTGGTGATCCGGCGGATGGTGCGGGATTTGAATCTAAATGTGGAGATCGTGATCGCTCCCATTGTACGGGAAGCGGATGGACTGGCAATAAGTTCCCGGAATGCGTATCTTTCTCCCTCGGAGCGGAGGGTTGCGCGGGTGTTGTTTCAATCGCTGGAGAAGGCGAGAGAGCGGGTGCGGGCCGGAGAACGGGAGGCGTCCGGAATTATATCGGCGATGAAGGCGGAGATTGAGGCCAAGCCGATGGCCCGGATAGATTATATTGAAATGGTGGATGCGGAGACCATAGAGCCGGCGACGCGTGTGGAGGGTCGAGTGCTCGTGGCGTTGGCGGTCTGGATCGGGAAGACCCGGTTAATTGACAATGTGGTTCTGGAGAAAAAATAAAAGGAGCAGGTATGCAACGAATCATGTGCAAATCGAAACTGCATCTCGCCGTGGTGACGGATGCAAATTTGAACTATGAGGGCAGTATTACCATAGACGAGGCGCTGTTGGAAGCGGCGGATATGCTGCCTTTCGAGCGGGTGCAGGTGGTAAATTTGAATAACGGGGCGCGTTTTGAAACCTATATTATAGTGGGCGAACGGGGATCGCGAACGATCTGTTTAAACGGCCCTGCCGCGCGGCTGGGAGAAGTAGGGGATCGGGTGATTGTGTTGTCATACTCGATGATGAGCGACGAGGAGGCCAGGGCATATCGTCCGAAGATCATCGTATTGGGAGAGGATAATCGAATTTTGGAGCATGAGGCGTGATTTTGGAGCGAATCGGATAGCGTGCGGAATAGGTAAAAAAGGGTTGACTTTTTTCTGAAAAGTGTTATTATAAAGAGAGTGGCGAAGGTTGGAGGTCGTGCGGAAAAGTGCTCGCGAAAACAAATATCCAACCGTACCATCCGGTGAAAACGAGATGACTTCCAGAGAGCGATTTCAGGCCGTTTGCGAACATCGGGATCCGGACCGGTTCCCGATAGATTTTATGCCGGCGGCAGCGGTCAGCGAAACGCTGAAAGGCTTCTATCAGGTGCATTCGGAAAGGGAGCTTCTCGATGTATTGGGGGCGGATTTTTATTATCTGAGTTGCAGGGACATCAGCCAGAACGAGACGAGCCTTCCGATCTATCGCGGCCCCAAGTTAGACTATACGGACACGGAGCGCACGTGTCCCTTTGGCATTCGTTTTCGGAGAAGCGTGTATGGGCACAAGTTCGGCGCGGATGAAGCGATCAGGGGACCGCTTGAGGGCGCGACTTCGGTGCGGGAAATTCTCGATCATCCGTGGCCGAAGGTCGAGTGGTTCGACGTAGCGCCTTTTCTAACCGAATGCGAGATGTATTCGGATAAGGTCATCGTCGGCGGCTTCTGGACCGGCATATTCGGGCACGCATACCGGATGCACGGGTTGGAGCAGTTTATGATGGATATGGCGATGCGGCCTGAGGTCATCAAGACGTTAGTGGATCGGCTGACGGATTTCTATCTGGAGTTGAACGATCGCGTATTCTCTACGCTCAAAGGAAAAATGGACGTCTATTTTTTGGGGAACGATTTCGGAAGCCAGAACGGGTTGCTGTTCAGCAAGGCTATGTGGATAGATTTTTTCTACGAGGACTACGAGAAAGTGATCGCCCACGCGCGCGGGTATGGGTTGAAGGTGATGGTGCATTCATGCGGCGCTATATCCGAGTTGTTGGAACCGTTGATCGAACTGGGCACGGACATTATAGATCCGGTTCAGACTACGGCCGTGGGGATGGAGCCGGTTCGGCTCAAGGAGACGTTTGGCGATAGGATTGTTTTTCACGGAGCGATCGACACGCAGAAGGTGCTCCCTTCGGAGACGCCGGAGAACGTGTATAAGCATGCGGTAGAGACCATGCAGGTTTTGGGCCGGGACGGAGGGTACATTTTTTTGTCGTGTAACAATATACAAACGGATACGCCGATTGAGAATGTCCACGCGATGTACAGGGCGGCAAGGGAATACAGGCCATAGAAATTTGTCGTTTGTGATCTCGGCCGCTCCGGGCTGGAAAGCTTATAGGTCATAGACGATGCGGAGTTTCTAACGGAAGGTTGTCTTTTTCCGGACTCCAGAATGAATCCTCAAGTAAACGATAAGTTCTTGGACAAAATCCCTTTTCTTATGCTCACCGCAAAGGACAAAGACAGGTATAGGTAAGGGCAAAGGGTGAGAATGGCAGCAATCAAGCGGTTTTCTTCTTTTCCTCTACCTCTACCTTTACCTGCTTTTCTCTCTGCGTCCTCTGCGTCTCCGCAGTGAAATTATAGTTTAATTTTATCCACTTACTGACCTCTGCCTATATCCAAGAACTTCTGGTCGCGGGTATTGGAGGTTGTCCTCCGGACAGAAGATGCGGCAGGTCAGCGAACTCGATAAGATTGTTCAACAGTTTGCTCTGGCTCGCACGGAAAACAGTATGGAAAGTTTTCACTGCGGGAACAGAGGTTTCGTTTAACCGCGCTCTGGCATTGGGATAGAGAGAGGATGATGCGCGTGTTTGATTGGGATCCTCAGGAAGAAGGATGCTAATTCCTTGCGTTGGATGCCGTGATTGTATTCGTCGGATGGATTTCGAGAGATTCCATCTCATTTGTAGTCATACTTCTTGAAAGGAGGATGGTATGCAGCGACCGGATTTAGGGCGGAATCCCCGATTTGATATCGAGTTCGATCGGAAGATTCCGGTTTACGTGATCGCGGGATTGATCGCTCTGTGGCTTCTGAGCGGGATCTACATTGTGGGTCCCGACGAGCAGGGCGTGATCCGGCGCTTCGGAAAGTGCGTGGGCGTGGTGGGTTCCGGCCCGCACTGGCACATCCCGTTTCCCATCGATAAGGTGGATACACCAAAGGTGACGGAAATCAAGCGGATGGAGATCGGGTTCCGGACCACCTATCCGGGACCCCCGGCGCAATATCGAAAAATGCCGAGGGAGTCGTTGATGCTGACCGGGGACGAAAACATCATAGATGCGCAGATCATCGTGCAGTATAAGATCAAGGATGCGATGGCGTATCTGTTCAACGTGCGGGAGCAGGAGGAGTTGGTGCGGGATGCGGCGGAGGCGGCCTTAAGGCAGGTGGTGGGCCGGCATAGAATTGACGAGGCGCTGACGGAACAAAAAGGGGAGATTCAGGACGAGACGCGGGGGAAGCTGCAGGAGCTGCTGGACGATTACGGTCTGGGCGTCACGGTGAATCTGGTGAAGTTTCAGGCGGTCAGCGTGCCCAAACAAGTGGATGCGGCATTCAAGGACGTGGCGAGTGCGCGGGAGGATAAGGAGCGGTTGGTCAAGCAGGCGGAGGCGTATCAGAACGACGTGATCCCCAAAGCGCGCGGGAATGCGGAGAAGTTGGTGAAGGAGGCGGAGGCGTATAAGATCGAGCGGGTAAAGCGAGCGCAGGGGGATGCGGAGCGGTTCGTGGAGGTGTTGAGGGAGTATCGGAAGGCGCGGAAGGTGACTGAGGCGCGGTTGTACATCGAGACGATGGAGAAAATTCTGCCGGGGCTTCGGAAGTACATCGTGCAGACCGACGGCAAGGGCGGGTTGTACAATATTCTCTCCGCGATGCCGTTTCCTTCCCGGGCGCCTGAGCAGGAAGCCGTGACGGGGAAAGGAGGCGTGCGATGAAGGGATTGATTATTCTGGCGGTTATCGTGGTGGTCGCGCTCGTGGCCGTTGGATTGGTGGCCTATACGGTGGATGAGACCCAACAGGCGGTCATCATCCGGATGGGGAATCCGGTGCGGACGGTGCAGGAGCCGGGGCTGCATTTCAAGTGGCCTTACCCGATCGAGTCGGCGGAGATGTTCGACGATCGGGTGTTGGAGTATGACGTGGACCCGGAGCCGATCTATACCCAGGACAAGAAAAACCTGATTCTCGATAATTACGCCCGGTGGCGGATCGAGGATCCGTTGATGTTTATGAAGGCGGTAAAGACGAGGAGCGGTGCACAGGCCCGGTTGGACGATATTGTGTATTCGGTGCTGCGGGAGGAACTGGGGAAGCATACCTTGTCGGAGGTGATCTCGGAGAATCGAGAGAAGCTCATGGTGACTGTGACGCAGCGATGCCGGGAGCAGTTGAAGGGGTTGGGGATCGGGATTCTGGATGTGCGGATCAAGCGGGCGGATCTGCCGCGGGAAAACGAGGAGTTCGTATACAACCGGATGCGGGCGGAGCGAAGTCGGATTGCGATGCAGTACCGGTCCGAGGGCGAGGAGGAGGCCCTGAAAATCCGGGCGCAGACCGATCTGGACGAGCGGACGATTATGGCGGAGGCGTACGAGAAGTCGGAGAAGCTCAAGGGCGCTGGGGATGCAAAGGCGCTTGGGATCTATGCGAATGCCTATGAGAAAGATCCGAACTTCTATGCGTTCACGCGGACGCTTCAGGCGTACGAAAAGGCGATTGATGAGCACACCGTGCTGGTGCTTCCGCCGACGATGGAATTTTTTAAGTATCTCGCGGTGAAGAAAAAGTAACGGGAAGCGCGGAGTGAGAGGGATGGAAAAGGAGCAGGGGATGATTTCCTCTGCTCCTTTTATTATTTGCAACTGCTCCGTGAACTCCACGTTGTTCCGTTCACGGTTCGGGGGAGAACGGCCTTGTTCATCTCGTTCCCACGC
>JAUWMS010000397.1 GCA_030613045.1 Candidatus Latescibacterota bacterium
CTAGCGATGGAGCAGTCTGAAGAGTGGCTGACCGGAAGACGCTATCTGGATATGAGTCTGCTGGAGGAAATCGACCAACCTCCCATCCGGATGACTGGAACTGACTGACTGGTGGACTCTTTCCGCGGATTGACGATTTTACAGACAATTTAGGACTTGACCTGTTTTCCGTCCTTGCCCGTGTAACTGACAGGGATCAGAAAGCCGATGTGACAGATATGGCATGCCTCTTTGATCGGGCAAACCGGATCGTCGGCGTTCTTTCGTTCGAGGCGATGTACTTCCCGTGTCGAGCGTTCTAATTCGTTGTAACATTCTGTGCATCGTAGAAGCACGGACGATTTTTTTCTAAAGGCGCGGAAAATATCCATAGGCAATCTGTTGGTGCAGACAGATAAGAGAAACCCTTTGGGGAAAGACAATCTGACTGAGTGTCATTATAGTCCCGCACCTTGGGCAAGTGCACACTTTTTATTGGCACTGTGTGCACTACTTGGGTGGGTCGAAACCGAATGTGCGTCGAATCATCTCCCTCCAGAGCGTATAAACTTTTTTGACGGAACGTCGCGTTTTGTGGAGAAGCGTATACACCAGAGGAAGAAGCTTTCCCCGAACCCGGTTTGCGAGAAAACCGTAGTAGCGAATGCTCCGGAAATTTCGATCCGGGATGTGGTTGACCAACCGTGCGATGAACTCCAGCACCGGTAGCGTCATCATAGCCATGGTTTTGGTGTAGTGGTCGAGATACTCGTAGGTGACCGTCTTGCCGTTATATGCCTTGATCCGGGTTTCACCGATGGGAGGACGCTTAAGATATTTTCCGAGGTATTCGACTGGTGTGCGCAGTTTTTATAGGACGGCGCACACTATTCAGTTTAAGATTGTCTGACTGCTTATTCAGATGCACAACCCAGGTTTTTTGATAAAGATGGTTCAGCCAGGAGTTGAACGTGGTGTAGGTTTTGATATGCTTAAGACTTGGTGGAAGCTTGAGGCGTCCGCTTTTGTATTCCTTACGAAACAGTGAGATGATTTCGTATCGCCACATTTTCTTGATGGTATCGTGATAGAAATAGGCGTTTCCAATCCAGTTGTGGCCGACGAGCGAAAGGCCGCCTGTGGTGGTAGACAGATGGAGGTGCAGGTTTCGCTTGAGGTCTCGGCCGAAGGTGTGGATGGCCAGGTAGATTCCTGGACAGAATCCTTTTTGTGCGGCCAGTTTTTTGATGATGTTCGCAGCGAGAAGTGGAATTCTATTGATGAGGTAACGGTTGACCCAAAAGAAGTCCCAAAGCAGGTCTGGCATGGTGAAGGTAATGTGTTGCCAGGAAGTGTCCGGAAGTGTGTTGAAGCTGTTTTTGATCCAGTCGTCTGTTGCTTTTTTTCCGCAGGATGAGCAGAATCTGGACTTGCAGGAGTGCGGGGCCTTGATGCTCTGATGGCATTTTGGACAGACAAAGAAATGATATCCCAGGAAGCGCGTTCTACACACCAGTACTTTCAGCACGTTGATTATGATGCTGGTTCGGATGAGACGCCGGTGCGTGAGAAAGAATTTCCACCAGTTCCCGTTGTCCAGGAGGATGTCTCTGAGTTTGATCCCGCTGACGTATTCCATGCCAGACAATATACAAAAAAACCAATCGCGATTCAAGGGAATAGTTGTCGGCGAAGCCGACCTAATTTATTGGGGTTGAAGGCGCGATACGGCGGCGATGCGTTGGCGGGGCTCTCTTCGGCCAAGTGCACGAACGAGGAGAATTACGTGTTCCAGAAGTTCGTTCGCACGGCGTTCGGGACGAACAACGTGGATCACTGTGC
The DNA here is from genome assembly GCA_030613045.1 of Candidatus Latescibacterota bacterium. Lineage (GTDB taxonomy): Bacteria > Latescibacterota > 4484-107 > 4484-107 > 4484-107 > 4484-107. Next base: position 1,822 of record JAUWMS010000397.1, read on the forward strand.
GCGGCTGTGTCACGCCTCTACGGTGGTGGGATTGGCCGCGGCGTTCGGAAGCGGCGCGATGACGAATTCGGTGCGGGAGATCGGGGACGCGGACGTCATTCTGGTCACGGGATCGAATACGACGGAGGCGCATCCGGTGATCGGGAATTTGATCAAGCACGCGGTGGTGCTTAAGGGCGCGAAGCTGATCCTCGCGGATCCGCGGGGGATCGAATTGTCGGAGTATGCAACGGTGTGGCTGCGTCAGAAGAACGGGACGGACGTGGCGTGGCTGAATGGGATCATGCACGTGATCCTCAAGGAAGACTTGCAGGACGAGGCGTTTATTGCGGAGCGCACGGAGGGGTTCGAGGAATTCAGGAAGGTGATCGAGCAATACACACCGGAGCGCGTGGAGGAGATCACGGGGATTCCGGCGGAGCAAATTGTGGAGGCCGCGCGGATTTATGCCGGGGCGGAGCGCGCCACCCTCGTCTATTCGATGGGGATCACCCAGCATACGACGGGTGTGGATAATGTGCTTTCTACTGCAAATCTTGCCCTGCTGACCGGAAACATGGGGCGGGAATCCACCGGCGTCAATCCGCTTCGGGGACAGAACAATGTGCAGGGCGCGTGTGATCTGGGGGCGCTGCCCAATGTGTTTCCCGGCTATCAGAAGGTGACGGACGAGGCGATCCGGGAGAAGTTCGAGAAGGGGTGGGGCGTGCCGCTTTCCGGCGAGGTCGGATTAACCGTGGTGGAGATCATGAACGCCGCCGCGGAGGGACGGGTGAAGGGGCTTTATGTGATGGGCGAGAATCCCATGCTGAGCGATCCGAACCTCAATCACGTGCGGGAGGCGTTGGAGAGTCTGGATTTCTTGGTAGTTCAGGACATTTTTCTGACGGAGACGGCTCAGTTGGCGGACGTGGTGCTGCCGGGCGTATCGTTTGCGGAAAAGGATGGGACGTACACGAACACGGGACGGCGCGTGCAGCGGGTACGGAAGGCGATTCCCAACGTGGGAGACAGTCGTCAGGATTGGGAGATCGTCTGCGAAGTCACCCGGCGGATGGGATACGAGATGCAGTACGCCGCTCCCGCTGAGGTGATGGAGGAGATCGCTTCGCTGACGCCGATCTACGGAGGGATGCACTACGACCGCTTAGACGGGGACGGGTTGCAGTGGCCGTGTCCGGCCGGGGACGCCCTATCTGCATAAGGGCACGTTCGCCCGCGGGAAGGGAGCGTTCACGCCCGTGGATTTCATCCCGCCCGCGGAGTGGCCGGACGAGGGGTATCCTTTCCTGCTGAGTACGGGACGGATTCTCTATCACTTCCACACCGGCTCGCTTTCCCGGCGCTCGAAGCCGTTGGATGCCATCGTTCCGGAGGGCTATATCGAGATAAACCCCGCTGATGCGCAGCGGATGGAGATCGCGGATGGAGCCCGGGTGCGGGTGCAGTCCCGTCGAGGGAAGACGGAGATGAAGGTGAAGGTCACCGACTGGCCGGACGTGGGATGTGTGTTTGCGCCTTTCCATTTCCGGGAGGCCCGGCGAACATCCTGACCAACGATGCGCTGGATCCGAAGGCGAAAATTCCGGAATATAAGGTGGCAGCGGTGCGGATTGAGCGGATATAGATTTCTCACCGCAAAGACGCGAAGGACGCAAAGAACTTCAAACAGTAAAGGTAAAGAACACCTATCCTGCATTATTCATGAATTCGGACAGAACTCTTCCTTACACTTGTGTCCCAAGGCATTTTAAATTTTTGGTCTCAAGACTCAGTTTTCGAGAAGGCTTGAGTAAAGCCTGAAACTGGGCATGAAATCACAGATTTGCGAAT
>JAUWMS010000295.1 GCA_030613045.1 Candidatus Latescibacterota bacterium
TTTCCCGATGCCCGACAGAGACAAGAGTTCCCTTCGCACCTCGTCGGTGGGACGGCGCGGATCCAGCCACTGTTCAACGGACTCCCCACGCACGTACGCAAGGTAAGCCGCCAGTTCAATGATCCGCCGGGATTTTGTTGGGGAAAAGGCCACCGGTCGGATGAGCTTTTCCACGGCTTCCGGAGTCTGCCGCGCCAACCGGTCCGGGACGAGCCGGCCCTCTGCCCGAAGGCGTCGCCCCGCGCGCCAGGCATGGGTCCATCCGCACTGTTGTACCAAAATGGCGGAGAAGGCAATTTCCGTGGGATCCCCGGGCCACCACGCGGGCGGGTATCCGAAATGCGCCCGAAGTCGGCCGTAGATCTTATGCAGGGGTTGGGCAAAGGGCATGGGCATAGAGGACAAAGATACGATATGCAGGCCACCGGGTCAAGTTTTTTTTGAGGACGCCGCTTCGATGGAAAAGGGGTGTTCGGAGACCGGTTCTATGAAACGTGAAGCATAGAAGCCCTATGATACGGCGGAGGAGGTCCAGCAGCACCAGGTGAGGATTCGTATTTGGGCGGAGACGGGATGGCATGTTGCAGCGGAGGCTTTCGCCGAAGCGTCAAAAACGGCCCGCTGGCGAAAATCCCGGTTTGATATCCAACGATTGAGACGAGGAGAAGACGATGCAATTTATTATGTTCACGAAGCATTTGCAGGGATTGGATGTGGATGGAATGATCGCGGCCCTGAAGTCGGCGGGTATGGAAGGGGCGGATCTGTGTGTGCGCCCGGGGTATCCGGTGACGCCGGAGAATGCGCCGAAGAAGCTCCCGGAGGAGGCGAAACAGTTTTCAGAGGAGGGATTAGGCATTCCGCTGGTGACGACGCCGGGAGAGTTTATCACGCCGGATGTAGCGTATGCAGAGGCGTTGTATGCGGCGTGTGCGGAGGCGGGGGTAACGCATATCAAGTTGGGATACTGGCACTGGAAGGCGGAGGACGGAGGATACTGGGGGATGGTGGATCGCATCCGCGGGTACCTCGAAGGGTTTCAGGCGTTGTCGAAACAGTATCACGTGAAGACGTGCATCCACAATCACTCCGGAGAATACATGGGCCTCAATTCGTGCGCGGCGATGAATTTAGTGCGGGGCTTCGATCCAAAGTGCGTAGGAGTGTTTGCGGATCCGGGACACCTCTCCATCGTGGGGGAGCCGATTGCGATGGCGCTGGATATTGTGAAGGCCTATCTGGCACTGCTCGCGTTCAAGGATCTGATGCGACAGCGGATCGTGCGGAATGGCAAGGCCGTCTGGCAGATCCGGGTGGTGCCTATGGGACAGGGCTTCGTGGAGTGGGACGCCCTCTTGGCTACGCTGAAGAAGATGCAGTACGATGGGCCGATCAGCTTCCACTGTGAATACAGCGGGGTTCCGGTAGAGACAGTGATTGATCTGGCTCGGATTGATGTACGGTTCATTCGGGGGCTGCTGGGGGAGGTACGGTGATTGGTGATTGGTCATCAATAACCCGTTTCCAGCCCGTCACACCTGGATTAGGAGAGAACGTCTCTTGAGGGGGGCATAGGTAAGGGCATAGCGGAACTGAAGATTTCCAACGTCTTCGAGACTTTGGAAATCCTTCCTCAGGGACTTTGAATTCAAAACTCGGGAGGAGGAACGATGTTCGACGTGGATCTCGACAAGTTTCGCATGGTGGACCTGTCCTACGAGGTGGTGTTGGGACAGACCGGAGAGCGGCCTTTCGTGGGCAAACGAGGGCTGTTGGCCGACGGAGCATATAAGTATGACATCGTGGATACGCACACCCACGTGGGCACGCACGTGGAATTCCCGGCCCACTTCTTCGATGGAGGCAAGGGCGTCACGGACTATCCGTTGACGGCGTTTATGGGGCGAGGGGTTCTGCTACCCGTGACGTGCACGGAGGCCCCTCCGGCGATCCTGCCCGATTATCTGGAGCAGACCATCGGGGACATTCTCCAGGAGGGAGATATTGTGGTGGCTCGAAACGAGGGGGCGCATTCGGAAGATCAAGCACAATGGCCCTATTTCACGCCGGAGGCCGGGGCATGGCTGCGGGATCGGAAGATCAAGATGCTGGTATTGGGATTGGAACTCCGACTGGGAAAGGACATCCCGGATACCCGTGCGTTCCACGACGTCCTGATGGGCGCGGACGTAACTTTCTTGGAATTTCCGGATCATCTCGATCAATTGACAAAACGCACGTTTTTCTTCATGGCCCTGCCGTTTAAGGTGAAGGGGTTGGACAGCTCCTGGGCGCGGGCCTTTGCGATTGAAGATCGGTGATTGGTTATTGGTTATTGGTGGTGTTCATACCACTCACCACTCACCAATCCACCACTCGCCGGTTTCAGAAAAGGAGGAAGCTATGGACAAAGTTGGTATCGCCGTGATCGGATGCGGGTCTATTGGCCGGGTTCACATGGACCGGTTTCAGAAGCTGCCGAACGCCCAGGTCGTGGCTGTAGCCGATACGGATCAGGCCGCGTTGGATCGGGCGAAGGCGGAGTATGGGGTGAGCAAGGCGTATAAGGATTACCGGGATCTGCTGGACCGGAAGGACGTGGATGCGGTGTCGGTGTGTCTGCCGAATTTCCTGCACTGTCCGGTTACGGTGGATGCGTTCGATGCCGGGAAGCACGTGTTGTGCGAGAAGCCAGCGGCCACGCGTGCGGACGAGGCGATCCGGATGGTCGAGGCCGGGGAAAAAGCGGGCAGGAAGTTGATGATTGGGCTGTGTCAGCGTCTCAGCGGCAATTCCCAAGTGCTGAAGGCGCACATCGAGGCCGGGGAGTTGGGGGAGATTTACTACGCCAAGTGCGGGTATCTCAGGCGTTCGGGTATTCCGGGAATGGGGGGATGGTTCACGACGCAGGCTCTGGCCGGAGCCGGGCCGATCTACGACATCGGCGTGCACGCGTTGGATCTGACGCTGTGGCTGATGGACAATTTCGAGCCGGAATCGGTATTGGCCACGAGCTATGCGAAGTTCGGCCCATCGGGCAAAGGCGCCGGAGGCTGGGCGAGGCGCGTCCCCGGCGGACCGTTCGACGTGGAGGATCTGGCCGCTGGTTTGATCCGTATGAAAAATGGGGCCGCGGTGTTCCTCGAGGTGAGCTGGGCGGCGCACGTGGGCGCGGGTTCGTTCTCCTCGACGTTATTGGGAGACAAGGCCGGAGCGGATTTCGGCTCGATGACAATCTTCACGGAGGAGCAGGGACAGTTCGTGGATAAAAAGCTGCACGCTCCTCAGCAGGATAACTTTCTGGAGGAGATGAAGCACTTCGTGGGGTGCATCACGGAGGATGAGGAGCCGCTTACGACGAAGGATCAAATCATCGGGGTGCAGAAGGCGTTGGATGGGATTCTCGATTCTGCGAAGGCCGGGGAGGCGGTGAAGGTTTCCTGATGTTCGAACGGGAGATCGGGAATAGCTTTACAAACCTCCCGCAGGAATTACGATCTGAGGGAGGTTGTTCGATAGAAGACACACTGGGCGGATCGCCGTGTCAAATGAAAGCTGTTGCGCGTTCTCGCCGCCATCCAAATCCCAAGCCCAACGCACCTACCCCAAATGCTCCTCCGCTTCCCAATCACCAATCACCACTCACCAGCACTCAGTAGAGTCCATATTTCTTCAGCTTGCGATACAAGGTCCGCTCTCCGATGCCAAGCTGTTGAGCCGTCTTCTTCCGGTTGCCCCTCATGCTGATCAGGGTCTTCCGGATCAATTCCCGCTCCATCTCCTGCATCGTACTGACCTGGATTTCCTTTTCTGAGGGCTCTTCGGTGAAGTCCGCATCGTGAAGCGGATAGGACACGGGGGCTTCGATGCTTTGGCGTCCCGTCAGAATCTCCTTCAACTCCGCAACGTCCGTCTTCAGTTCCAAAAGCGCCCGGTAGATCAGCTCGCGCTCGGATTGGTCCGGAGTCTTTCCGAGGAGCACGGGAAGATTGCGATCCTGCCGGGTGCGCTCATCGAGGTGGACGGGGACATCGGAGGCGGTGATCCGTCGCCCGCCGGAAAGAACGATCATGCTCTCCACCACGTTCTTCAATTCCCGGACATTGCCCGGCCACGAATAGCGGATAAGCCGTTCTATGGCCTCGTCGGAGAACCGCACCGGAGGGATTCGATTTTCCGCGCAGTAGGCTTTCACAAAGGCGGCGATCAAAAGCGGAATGTCCTCCCGGCGCGCGCGCAAAGGCGGCACTATAATTTCGACCACCTTCAGCCGGAAGTAGAGATCCTCCCGAAACGCGCCCTGTTGAACCGCCTGTCTCAGATCCTTGTTGGACGACGCCAGCACCCGCACATCCACGGGGATCATCGTGCGTCCGCCGACGCGCATAATCTTCCTCTCCTCCAACACCCGGAGCAGCTTCACCTGCGCCATCGGAGGCATCTCTCCGATCTCGTCCAAGAGCAGCGTTCCCCCGTTGGCGGTCTCGAAAAGTCCTTCGCGGCGGCTCTGCGCGCTGGTAAAGGCGCCCCGTTCGTGACCGAACAACTCGCTCTCCACGAGGTTCTCCGGGATCGCTCCGCAGTTGACGGGCACAAAAGGCTGGTCGCGCCGGAGGCTGTACCGGTGGATGGCTTGGGCGACCACGTCTTTTCCGGTGCCGTTTTCGCCCATAATCAGCACGT
>JAUWMS010000541.1 GCA_030613045.1 Candidatus Latescibacterota bacterium
GTGGTAACGCTTGCCGGGGAATACCGGCAGTGGGTTTCGGCGCTCGAATGGGCGCTCAGCGGCTGTCGCCCGGAGGAACTGAAAAAGCTCTTTCACGGCAATGCCGTTCATGTCTATAAGCTGGACAAATAAGTGGACTAAGGATTGAGGAATCAATAACCTACTTCTCGTCTCTCGCAAAGCCGCGAAGCACGCAAAGGGGTTTCCCATCCACATGCATGAGGGGGTGGTTTTCTTTGCGGCTTTGCGAGAAGAAAAAGGGGATTTATTTAATCCTCGAGCCTGAGGGAGGAAGACATGAAACTGAAGGACAAAGTCGCCATCGTGACGGGTTCAAGCAAAGGAATCGGGGAAGGGATTGCCCGGGTTTTCTCGCAGGAGGGCGCCAGGGTCGTGGTCGTGTGCCGCACGGAAAGCGCGGGCGGGAAAATGGCGGAAGAACTTGGCGCTTCTGAAGGCAGGGCGCTTTACGTTCAGACCGACGTTACGTGCAGTGAAGCCATTCAGAATATGATCCATACCACCATAGAAACCTTTGGCAGACTCGATATTCTGGTGAACAATGCCGGGTATCACATTTCAAAGAACGTAGAAGAAACTTCCGAAGAGGAGTGGGAGTTTATCCAGCATACCAATCTACGCAGCACGTTTCTGTGCTGTAAATATGCGATTCCCCATCTGCGAAAAACCAAAGGCAATATCATCAACATCAGCAGTATGGTGGGACTGGTCGGGCAGCCGAACGCGGGCGCGTATGCCGCCACAAAAGGAGGCCAGATCGCCATGAGCAAAGGCATGGCCATTGATTTTGCGCCGGACGGCATCCGGGTCAATGTCATCTGTCCGGGCTGGATCCAGACTCCGCTGGTTGAGGACTGGTTCGGGCAGCAGAAGGATGAGGCGGCGGCGCGCAAGTATATCTATGGGCAGCACCCCATCGGTCGCATCGGCACCATAGAGGAGTGCGGTAAAGCCGCTCTTTTTCTGGCCTGTGAGGAGGATTCCGCGTTTGTCACCGGCATCACCCTGAACATGGACGGCGGTGTCACTCTGGGATACTGAACTGAACCTTATGACGGATAGAGATTTTACCTCGTTCCCACACTCCTTCGTGAAAACGAGAACTCGTAGAAACATAGCTTACTTTCTGTTTTAGCATTTCTTTGCGTCCTCTGCGTCTCTGCGGTGCGGATGCACTTTGCACTTTTCATTCAGGAGGCTTCATGGCAACACTCGGCATAGACATCGGCACGATCAGTCTGAAATTAGCATTAATCGGTGAGGAGAAGGAACGGCCGCTTTTTGAGCAGGCCACACGCCAAAACGATCTGTTCCTTCAATCCAATGGCGGAGGGGCACTGGGCCAAATAGGAGACCGGCTTCTCCTCGTCTCCAACTACCGCCGGATCAAGGGCAGCCCGGTGGAGGCCACGCGCGCGATGTTGGAGGAGCTGTTCCAGGCGATCCCGGAGGAGCATTTCTCGGGCATTCGCGTAACGGGTTCCGGCGCCAGACTCATCGGAGAGGGACTCGGTGCGACATTCGAGAACGAGTTCAAGGCCATCGCGCTGGGCATCGGCGCGCTCCACCCGGACGTCCGAACAATTTTTGAGATGGGCGGCGAGACCTCCAAATTCATCCAGTTGGATCGGGACGAACCGACCGGCGTGGTGAGCATCTCCGACTACGAGACCAACGGCGATTGCGCGGCCGGCACGGGTTCGTTTATGGATCAGCAGGCCACCCGGTTGCTCTATGAGATCGAGGACGTGGGGGACATCGTCATGGGCGCGGGAAAAGCCGCCACCATCGCGGGACGCTGTTCGGTCTTCGCCAAATCGGATATGATCCATGCCCAGCAGAAGGGCTATCAGCCGCCCGAAATCCTGAAGGGTCTCTGCGACGCAGTCATCCGAAACTACAAGGGTACGATCACGAAGGGAAAAAACATCGAGCCTAAGGTCGTATTCATCGGCGGCGTGGCCGCGAACAAGGGCACGGTGCAGGCGATACAGCAGGCTTTTAAGTTGAACGACGGCGAGTTCTTCGTCCCCGAATACTACGCGTGGATGGGCGCGATCGGTGCGGCGTTGCTGGAGGCGGAAAATGGAAACGGCAGAGTACAAACGGCCGTTTCCCTGTCCAACGCCACCGGAGCAGGCACGGACTTTCCCACGACGGCGCCGCTGTCGTTGGAAAAAGTGACGTTGCTCC
>JAUWMS010000237.1 GCA_030613045.1 Candidatus Latescibacterota bacterium
CCAAACACCCTGCTTACCAAATCCCTGCCAAAAAAACAAAATGTCGCAGATTGGTAGCACAGAATAACGGAATGGGTTTCCGTGGTTTTCCGTGTGTTTCCGTGGTAAAGCATTTTGCCTTCTGGTCGCATCACAACCATCGCTCCAGAAACCGAAACGCCCCCTTCCCATAAAACGAGTGTTCCCCTTCGAAAATCTCCAATCCGATCCGATCCTCCGCACTGAATACCCGGTAGATCTCCCGCGCCTTCCCGAAGGAAAACTTCGTGGCTTCCACAGGGAAGATTTTGTCCTCGGTTCCAGACTCCGCAAAAAACGGGCGCGGCGCAATCAGCCCCGCCACGTCATACATCTCCGCTACTTTCAGCATCCCCGGCACGTAATTGCAGATACAATGCGGAATACTCAGGATGCTGTCCCGGAAGGTATTGAAATACCCGCTCACCACCGCCGCCTTGATCCGTTGCTCCAGCGCCGACGCAAAGAATGTGATCGTGCCGCCTCCGGAAATGCCCATACATCCGATCCTTTCTGAGTCCACCTCCTCCCGTGTCTCCAGATATTCCACCGCGCGCATCACGTCCCACACGCGCCATCCCACCATGGTTTGCCCCAGCAGAAAGGCCGCCCCGGACGCGGGCTAACACGAGGAATCCCCCGCTCCCGCCGCACGCGCCCGCTCGTCCCTGCGATGGCCGAAGCCGAACTGCTCCATCGCAAACGCCGCAAAACCGTGCTCTACGCACTGGAGCGCAAAATCGTTCTGATACTCCCCATACGCGGATCGCATTGTGCCGTCTTCCCTGATCCCCACAATGTCATCGCAGCCCCGTCCGTGCCCCGGCAGGCAGATCACCGTCGGTCCCGGCGACTTGTACCCTTTCGGAATTAGAAAATATCCGAACACGCTCAGATGCTCCCGGCTTTCAAACACCACCGTTTCCCGCGTGTACGTCGGGAACTCCCGACGCTCGATCATCTCCGCGCGCAAAGCACACCGCTCCTTCGGGAATCCGCCCAGCAACTCGGTCACCTTCCGACGCAACCTTCGCTGCCAGACCTTCGCCTTCTCCCCGTCCTTTGCCGTAAACGCCAGCGCAGGCTCGTTTGCCTCCGCCAGTTCCCGCGAAAAAACCAATGAATCGAATTGCCGATCTTTCATTATGTTTCTCCATTCTATTTGCACCGCAGAGACGCGGAGAGCGCAGAGTCTGGTGAGTGGTGAGTGGTGATTGGTGAGACGCGGTGTTTGATTCACGTTTTACGTTTCACGCCTCCTGCTCGGCATCCTCCGCGGTGAAAATCTCTACCCCACAATCTTTGCCACATCCATCACATAGATCTGCCGCGCTCCCTCGTGAATGGAATCGAAACAGACCTGCCGGCCGTCGCGGCTCCAGCGCGGATGCAGGTCGCACCGGATCTCGCCCTCGAACAGTTCCGAAGAATGAAAGCGTCCGAGTTTCACCCGTCTGTTCTCCTCGGGATGATAGAGCAACAGCGTCCGCATCCGCTCCCCATCCGGATACGTGTCCGTCAAAATCCAGCGCCCGTCCGGGGAGTAAGAACAGTGCCCGTCGCAGGTCAAGACGTCCTCGCCGATCACCTCGTGCTCGTCCGTGCGATCCGTGAACAGGAAATAGCGATCTCCGATCCCGCGCTGACGCGCCCACGCTAAAATCTGGTTCGGATTGCGCCAGTCGAAATGCGACACCATCTCGTGATCCGCCACGCAGAAAAGCTCCGATCCATCCGGATTGGCCGTGAACAAACGCGTCCACCAACCGCCCTCGGGACGCCGCCAGCGGTGCAGAAACAAAAAGCGCGAATCATCCGTATTAAACAACAGGTGATTGAACCAGTGCTCGGCCCCGTCCATACTTGGATCGTGCCGAATGTCCACAACCTGTGCCATCGAAACGATCAGCCAATGCGCTCCGGTGGTCAGATCCATCCGGTAGATCCCATCCTCGTCGGGACAGCGCTGCTCCTCGTACGGATCGGCTGGCCCCGGATACCCGTATCCGGGACGCGTCCGGTGCACCCGCGCGAAATTGAGCGTGACCGCCGACTTCCCGTCCCGGCTGACCGCATATACCGGCATGGAGAGCGTCCGGCGTTCCCCCGTGTGCACATCGAGGATCACGGAGATAAACCGTCCTTTCAGGCAATCGTTGTAAATGATCAACCGGTCCGGCGCGGTCGGAAGCCAGCGCAGCATCGCGCCCTGCTGCCAATTCCACGCGCGCGTCTTCGTCAAAGGCTGCCAGCGATTGTCCTCTTCAAGATCTATCATCCCGACGACCGCCACGGCATCCGGCCCCGGCGGCCGGTCCATAAACGTGGTCTCAAGTCCCAACAAATTGCGCCCGCTGAAGTCCCATGGAAACTTATCGTAATATCCGAAAAAATGAAATTGCGGGCCAGTCGTCACGGCCCGCACCGGCGCATGCACCTTCTCCGAGACCGCCTGCATAATCTTCTCCTTTTTCACCTTTTCCCTCATGAGATACCGGGATCGTCCGTTTTTTCAATAATACGAAAAACAGCCCGGCTCCGCAAGGAGAAAACATCCTTTTTGCGGATTCCCTTCAACAATTGCTCGCAGGGGTAACGCCCATGCCCGTTAAAAGCGGCGCTCAAAATAAAACTTGCCTTCCCCCAGAAATTGGGCTATATTTTGAAAGCCGTTCATTTTCTTCTACCCTCAGCACGGTCACACCTTGAGCTTTCTTCGGCGACGCGGAGCGTTTGGCCTGCGTTCCCACGCAGAGCGTGGGAACGAGAGGTAGCGTGGGAGCGAGTCGGTAACATCCGATTCAATATGCCGCTTCTCCCCTTACGTTTCACGTTTCACGTTTTACGCATCCCGTCTTATCCAAAGGAGACCGCCATTGTCAACCGCACAAATTTTAAATAGCCCAACCATCGCCCTCATCGGCGTCGGCCTCATCGGCGGATCGCTTGGATTAGCTTTCAAGCGCCTCGGGATCGGCGGGCGGATCGTCGGGATCAGCCGGAAGGAGACGCTGGAGGAGGCGCTCCGGCTTGGCGCTTTGGATGAGGGCGTTTCGTACGAAAAGTTGCCGGACGTGATAGAAGCGGCGGATGTGACCTTCCTCTGCACACCGATCCATCGGATTTTGGAGTTGCTCCCGAAAATCGCGAAATCCGCAAAGCAGGGAGCGATCGTCACGGACGTGGGCAGCACCAAAGCCGGGATCGTTGCGCTGGCTGAGCAAATTTTCCCGTCGGACGTGCATTTTATCGGCGGACATCCGATGGCGGGTTCGGAGAGCCGGGGCGTGCAGGCGGCGGATCCGTTCCTGTTTCAGAATGCGATCTACGTATTGACCCCGAGCCGGGGAACGCCTCAGGAAGCTGTGGAGCGATTGATGAATCTGGTGGAGCGGCTCGGTGCGCGCGTGGCCGTGATGGATGCTTCCGCACACGACCGCATCGCCGCCGCGGTAAGTCATCTGCCGCAAATGATGGCCGTGGCGCTGATGGGGATGGTGGGAAAACTGAGCGACGAAAATCCGCTTTTTCTCAGGATGGCCGCCGGAGGCTTCCGGGATATGACACGGATTGCCTCCAGTCCGTACGAGATTTGGAAAGACATCTGCCGGACGAATGCAGGCCCCATCGCAGCGGCGATAGATGCTTACATAGACGGGCTGAAGGCGGTGAAAGCGCGGATTGCGGACGAGGCGCTGGGCGAGGACTTCCGGTTTGCAAACGTGACGCGTGGCATTATTCCGAGAGATTCCAAAGGATTCCTGAGACCCCTCTATGACGTGCTGGTGGTGGTGGAAGACCGGCCGGGCATGATTGCGGAGATCTCCGTGCCGCTGGCGGAAGCGGGGGTCAACATCAAGGATATCGAGGTGCTCAAGGTCCGGGAGGACGAAGGCGGGACGCTGCGATTGGCGTTCGGAACCGAGGAAGAAGCGCGGAGAGCGGTGGCGATATTGGAGGGAAAAGGGTTCGTGGCGAGAGTTCGGTAAGGCCAGCAGAAGATTTCGGATTGCGGATTGTGGAGGATGCCCTTTGCTCTTTATGCTCCCTTCAATATCCGGATTTGTTTGGCCATCTCCGCTTTTCCGAATAGCGCCGTCCCGGCCCCGAGCACATCCGCACCGGCCTCCCGGACGAGCTTGGCGGTATCGCGATGGATTCCGCCGACCACCATAATCTGCGGATCTAATCCGTCCTCATCTATCCATGCCCGCACCTTCCGGATTTTCTGGAGCGCGGAGGGCATAAACGCCTGCGCTCCGAACCCCGGCTGCACGGACATCACCAGAACGCCATCCAACCGACTCAGGGAAGGCCGCACGGATTCCACCGCGGTCTCCGGGTTGAGCGACATCCCCGCCTCCACGTGCAGACTCCGGATCGCCTCGATCTCCGCCGCCGGATTGCGACACACCTCGATGTGCACCGTCACCCCATCCGCGCCGCTTTCCACAAACCGATCAATGTACCGCCCCGGCTCCTCGATCATCAAATGCACGTCGAGATAAAGCGAAGTGAGCTTCCTAACCGCGGACACCACCATCGGCCCGAACGTGATATTCGGCACGAAATGTCCATCCATCACATCGAGATGCAACCCATCCGCGCCCGCCTCCTCGGCCCGCCGTACCTCGCGTTCCAGACATCGAAAATCCGCCGCCAGTATCGAAGCAAAAATCCTAACCATTTCCCTCCTCCTCTATTTCTACGATCCCTTCGCGTTGGAGGGATTGGACGTAGAGACAAACGCTGGTGTTCGTTGTGGGTAACCCCAACTTTTGAGTCCCGGATTACTGCTCTGTCAAGTTCATTTTGACGGACTGTCATTTTGAGGAGCGGAGCGACGAAGAATCTCGATTTTGTTCCTCGTGCGTTCTGCAGACAACGAGATTCTTCGCCTCCGCTACGCTCCGGCTCAGAATGACAACTCGTCAGTTTAGACTTGTCATAGCACTACTCGGCTATCCATCATTTGAACCTTGATGGCGCCCTACCACTTCAGCACATCCCTCAGCTTCTTCACCCGCGCGCGACTGAGCGGCACTTCGCTTCCTTTGCCATCGTCCATCTTCAGCCGATACGTTCCGGCGAACCACGGAATGATCTCGGCAATGCGACTCAGGTTGGCGATAAAACTTCGGTGGACGCGGAGGAAGGTTTGAGGATCGAGATCGGATTCCAAAGCGTCCAGCGTGCGATAGCTGGTGATGTCCTCCGAGTCCTCGGTCACGATGCGCACCATGCCGTCGGAGATGTGGGCGTACACCATATCCGCCGTGTTTACCGGAACGAGACGCCCCTCACGCCGGACCGAGAGACGGGAGAGGGTTTGAGGACGGGCATCCATGGAGCGAAGCAACTGCTCCAATTTCTCCGAAAGGTCCATCCGGGCTTCGATCTGCACCCGCAC
>JAUWMS010000517.1 GCA_030613045.1 Candidatus Latescibacterota bacterium
CATCCGTGGTTCTTTCTTTCCCCTTACCACCAGATTTCCACGCCGATCCTCACCGACGTACCCCCAATATCCATCTCATCCTCTCCCACCGAAATAACCTCTTCAATCTGCTCCACAAACACCCCGATCGCACGCCGATACACCAACGCTATTCCAAAAAAGTATTCGTACCCCATCCCATTTAGCTTCTCGTCTCTCTCAGAGTCCTTCATATACGCATACGTTCCGCCTCCACCCCCATAAGGCACGATAGACACCAGAGGCACTCCGATGGGGAACTGCAAACGCGCCCCGAGAACGGACCGAAAAATCGTCCGCTCCTCCTGTTCTTCCCACCAGCCTTCCGGCTCCGGTCCCTCCCGATTGAAATAGGTCCCCTCCATGTACATTCGAAAGTACGGATGCGACAGAAAAAAGACGGTCATCGAATAGAACGAAGGGTCTCCCCAATCCAGATCCGTCCCGTCTTCATAGTAGGTGTCTTTGAAATCCGGATCCGCCGGCTCGAAATATCCCACGCCAAACCGCATCCGAGCCATAGGCAGCTTGCGCTCCTCTTCCGCCCGCAAAAGCCTCAACCGCATTTCCTCTAACTTATGCTTCTTTTGCGCCATCTGCTCCAATCGCTCCTGCTCGGCCTGCTTGGCCCGCAACCGATCCTGTTCGAACTGCTTCTTCTGCCGGGCCAACCGATCCAGCCGATGGCGCTCCTCCAGTCCGAGTTCGATCAACCTTTCGCGCAGCGAATCCACCCACGCCTCATTCACCGCCGTCTCCACAAACTGCCCTTCTTCAAAAGGCTCCTCCTGGCGCGCAATACGTGCTTTGGAGGAATACGCATCCACGGAAACCACGCTGAGTTGTCCCACCGTGATCCATCCGTATTCGCTTTCCTTAAGCACTTCTAACATCGTGCCTTCTTTGAGCTTATCCGCCGAACCGAGGTTGATGCGCGCCTGATCCTCCAGTGCCTGCACGATCCGTCCCCTCAAGGGAACCTTCGCAATAATCACATCCGACAAAAGCTCCGTCGCCTCCTTCAGGCGCTCGCGGGGAACGAGTTCCGCCACCTCCTGAAAATCCAGACTCGCCTTCTCCACATCCACCATCCACAGGCAAATACGCACCGCTTTCGAGGACGCCACGCTATCCACGCGCCCCAGGATGATCTTCCGGGCCCCCAGCATCTTCCCGAATTCCGACACACTCTGCATCCCATCCGAAAATCCGAGACGATGCTCCGCAAGCACCGCATCCATATCCTTCCTCGTCAACAACGTAAAATGCGCCACCAAGCGCGCAATCAAAGCATCCGAGACCTGCACCGCCACATCCTCCAATCCCGCGCCGGCCTCAAAATGCTCTACCGCCACCGTCGTCTTCTCCCGCACCTGGGCCTCCGGCGTGCCAACCCACCCGACTCCGACGATTCCTAGTACAAACAACAACGCTGGCCATCTCATTATGATCCCCCCCGAGGATTGATGATCGGTGAATGGTGAGTAGTGAATGGTGAGTAATGAGTAGTGAGTGTGCCGCTCTCCGTTTACCCGTTATTGGTCCCCGATCGAGTTCATGGATCAGGGTTCGGGACCTTCCTGACCCCTGTTCCCTTCCCCTTAAAGCCCTTCCAGCACCGCGACTACGTCCTCCGCAATCCGCGCGCCGGCCTTTTCCAATGCCCGGCGCCCGGCCTCCCGCTGGTCAATGTGGAACCCTTTGACCCCGTCCAACCGCTTCTTGAAAAGCTCCGTTCGGCTCTGCACCTCGAACAGCCGCACCGTCACCGTCGCATAGCATGAATAGATGCCCGTTGTATGCTGTCCAGCCCGCACCGCGGCCTGCCCCTCCAATATCCATTCCGCGGACATCCTGTCCTCCGCGATGGCCACTTTCCCCCATTGGGAGATCCGCTCCTTCAAAAGACTCTCCACCATCTTCTCCCCGGCCGCCTCCCCGAGAATAGTCTCGTCCATCGCTACAAAAAGACGCCGCAATTTTCTTTGCAGGGCGAATACCGTCCGTATTTCCGCCAATTGGGCCAGCCAACGTCCCGTGTTCGGATGGGTAAATTCCGCTCCCAAAACCGTCGTATCCACCCGCGCCACCACGCGGGCCGTCTCCATCTCTCCGGAGACGCGATGCACGTTACATGCGGCCTGCCCCCGTGCATCCGTCACGCCCAGCGAATCCAGCGCGCCGCTTGAGCGCTCGAATCCAAACCGCACCGATACCCCTTCAACCGGTCGCTCCCCGTCCTCGCTTCGCCAAACCGCTTCCACCACGAGGGGTTCGGTTAGCGCCGCTCCCCACGTCATCTGCTGCCCGTCCCCCGAAGCCGCGCGGAGTTTCAACTCCGAGACCATCCGCCCCAGTGTGCGCTCCATCTGAGCCATGGAGAGGAACTCCGGCGCCTTTTCGTCCAATGTCCGCTCGGAGTTCTCCCACACCGCCCCTCCCTTCCATACCACCGAACGAATTTGCTCCAAACTCAGCGCCTTGGATCGCTCCTCCTCCGCGCGAAATCTCCCACGAAGCGCCGCCACCCATCGTCCCTCCGAACGATCCGTATCAGCTCCGTCCCAGTA
>JAUWMS010000106.1 GCA_030613045.1 Candidatus Latescibacterota bacterium
CAACAGAAAATACAACGTGCCGCCCCCGCCGGAGTCTTCGGAGGGCTGCCTTCCGGAAGCCGCTTCCAAGGGTTCCTCGATACCCTGCGCCCGGTCCAGCTCATACGTGGCCGCGTAATACTCCGCTTGCTGTTCCGGATGCTGCTCGAGATAGGCCTGCACGTCCCGGTCCGGCACCTCAATCTGGTTGTTCTCCGGATCTCGGGGAACGCCCTGTGCCTCGAGTTCGGCCACGCGCTGCTCCAGCTTTTCGTACTCCGCGTTCGGGATCTGATTCTGAAGAGACTGGCGATCCATCCGGTTCCAGTTATGGTAAAACATATTGAAATAGAGCATGTTGCTGATATTCGCCATCATGTAGCCCGTCCAGAAGCCTCCAAAACCCCCTCCCATGCCCATGCCACCGTATCCGTAATTGTGGATGACCGTGGTGCCCCGATACGTATCCCGTGTGGTGCCGCGATACATTCCATTCTGGCCGTACTGCTTGTTGCTGCGATTGATGCGGCTCGATGGCGTGGCCGTCCGAACGCCCTTTCCCTTGATCGCCCGCGCCTTGTAGGTCTGCTTCGCGGTCGCACGCCGCTGCGCCGTCTTGAATTGACCCACACTTCGAGCCCGCGAAGGCGCATTCTTGCCGATCCGTGCGGGCGAAGCCCCTCGCTTCAGCGCGGCGGAGGACGCCCTGGATCGGGTGAATCCGGAGCGTTTCACATTGGAGCGCGAACTTCGGATCCCCCGGCTCGACGTCCGGCGGGAAGTGGTGCGCCTCGGCGTGGAACGGCGAAAGCTCCGACTGGAGGATCGGCTGAATCCCCGGCTGAAGCCGCCGCCCCCAAATCCTCTGCGCGCAAACGCGTCCTCACTCCAAAGCAGTCCCAGACTCAGGATGCCGATAAGGAGGACGCTGAATTTCCGTTGCATGATCCTGTACATAGCGTGCACCTCCTTATATCACGTTCACGATATACATCGCGGGCAAAATAAACGCCGCGGCTTCGATCAGTCCGACTCCGACATTCCGCTGCTCCGCAATCTCCCGGTTCAGCGAAACCTTGGGCAACACGATCCAGTCGAACAGAAAACGCATAATCAGAGCGACGAGCGCAATGGCCAGTACAAACATGGCGACACTGAGCAGTTCAGCGCCCCAGTCAGTGGTCTTACCGCCCGATATGGCCCGGCTGACCACGATTCCGCCCGCGATCACCATGCCGGAAAAGCCAAATCCGGCGGCCAGATTCTTTTTTTCCAGCTCTTTCTGGATGTCGTAGGGCGTGATCCACTGATAGAACACGCTCAGAAGCACGAGCGCCGCCTGCCCCACGACAAACCAGATCAGCGCCTGGCCGAGCAGGTGTACATTCCCCCCCGTGGCGGCCGCGACCATCTGACCTGTGGCGATGGCGATGGCGGCCTTCACGCAGGCCACGCTGGTATTTTGCTGGCCGAATACCTGCTTCACATCGTTGAACCGGCGCAGGATGATCTTATCCGTCAGCACCTGCGCGACCAACTGCAGCGCAATGACGACCGCCGAGTACAGCGCGATCTGCAGGATCCGATCTTTCAGGGGGAGTTCCTCCGGGAAGGCCATGCCCCGAAACGCGAGCATCAGCCCGAAGAGCAGCCCCACCATCAGCAGGTTCACGGCTGGATTCTCCGCCGCACTCAACTCGCGATCCAGGCTCACGCCGGATCCGCGATAGCGCCCCTGCACGATGAGTTTGTACACCCACAGGACGATGACGAACGGGATCAGCGCGATCCCGACGTCGAGCAGAAAGTATCCGAGACTGGTGAGAAACGACATGATCATCTCCTCTCGATTAAAGGTGAAAGTGAGAAAGTGAGAAAGGGAGAAAGTGAGAAAGTGAGAAAGTCGGCGGTGGAACCGCACGCGCTCACTTGCTTCATCCGGGGAGGGAAACGGCTTATTCCCCGGAGCCAGCGTGAAAGACACAAGAAATATAATACATAAGAACGTTTTGTCAAGAGAAAACTTTCCATGTTTTTTGAACTGAGAACAAATTGATATTTCTTCAATTACATTAGATTCTCTAAAAAACCGATGAAGAGGTCCTAAAGACGGCCAATAAAACGGGGAGGCACGACAAGCTAAGCGCGGCGAAGTAGGTCGCGCATCCCTGAAAAAAGACTTGCGGTCGCATCGTCCTCGTTGTATCTTTACTTCGCAGCTCGCTTGACAAATCTTTTTCCTTCATCCGAAACGCACTGTCCGCAGTAAAACCCATTGGAAATTCTTTGCGTTCTTTGCGGCTTTGCGGTGAAATTTTTTGTCTCACCCAATCGAAAAAGGAGCACAGCGTCATGAAAACCATCACCGAACCCGCGCGGCAGTTGCCCGTTGTCGCCGAGGCCGATGTGATCGTAGCCGGGGGCGGCCCCGGAGGGTTGCCGGCTGCCATCGCCGCTGCCCGTCAGGGAGCCCGCGTCCTTTTGATAGAACGCTACGGCTTCCTCGGAGGACTCGCCACAGCCGGACTGGTCGCTCCCATCCTGGGACACACGGCTTCCCGAAGCGCCGAGCCGGTCGTCGAGGGACTCTTGCGAGAACTCACCGAACGCATGCACGCGCTGGACGGGGCGCCCTCGTGGCGGGAGGCATGTCAGGAGTGGGGCATCCGCTTCGACGCGGAGGCCTTTAAGCGCGTGGCGGATCAGATGACCCAGGAAGCCGGGGTGCATCTGCTGCTGCATACCCTCGTCACCGACGTGCTCGTGGAAGGCGGACGCATCGCGGGGCTGATCATCGAAAGCAAGTCGGGCCGGCAAGGCGGGGCCGGCAAGGTCGTGATAGACGCCACCGGAGACGCCGACGTGGCGTTTCGCGCCGGAGCAAAGACGAAGCAGGGGCGTGATTTCGACGGCCGCGTGCAATCCATGGGTTCGTTCATCCACATCGGGGGCATCTCCCCGCTGACCAAACAACAGCTTTCCGACGCCGGAGAACGCGTGCGACAGGCCATAACGCAAGGACGCCTCCATTTCTACCATCCGGGCTTTGCCGGAAGAAACACGCCACACGCCGACCTGTTTTCGCCCAATATGACGCGGTGGGCCGGTGATCCCACGAATGTGCGCGATCTGACCCAGGCCGAATTGGACGTCCGCCGCGACGTGTGGGATCTGATCACTTTTCTGAGGGAGGAAGCGCCCGGATTCGAGCACAGCTACGTGCGCCTCACCTCCCCCCAGGTCGGCCCGCGCGAAAGCCGTCAGGTGATGGGAGACTGTGTACTGACCGGAAAGGATGTGCAGCAGGGACGCAAGTTCGGGGATGCCGTCGCCCGCGGGTCGTGGTGGATAGATATTCACTGTCCACTCGGGCAGACGCACCCGGTGCATCTTTGTGTGATCGAGTGCCCCCGGAAGGAGAAATGCCCGTTCTGGTCCGCCGAACACGGAACGTCCATGATCTCCAAAGAGGACCTCTATCCGCCGGATGCGGATTGGTACGACATTCCCTATCGCTGTCTCACGCCAAAAGGGGTGGATAACCTGTTAGTATCGGGACGATGCATATCGGCCACCCACGAGGCCATGGCCGGTGCGCGCGTGATGGGCACGTGTATGGCCATCGGACAGGCCGCGGGCACGGCGGCGGCCCTCAGTGTGCGGGAGAATGTCGCGCCGCGAAACGTGGACGTGGAGGCCCTGCGTCGGATGCTTCGGGCCGATGGCGCGCTGGTCTAAGCAAAATTCAGAAGTCAGGAGTCAGAATTCAGGAGTCAGGGGTCAGAGGTCAGAGGTCAGCATTTCCATTATGCGCAGAGGGGACGCGCATAATTTTTTCAGAAAGAAACACAGACGTGGTTCTTGGGAGACAAAAACTCTAATTTTGGAATTCTTTCAGTAGCAAGGCATTACAAAGTGTTTCTTGATAGAAGCCAGGAGCCGGAAGTCGGGAGTAGCTATTCTGAATTCTGGATTCTGAATTCTGACTCCTGAAACCCTGAGGAGAACATCCCCATGGTAAACATAGTCGCTCACAGAGGATACTCCGGAAAATATCCGGAGAACACGGAGATTGCCTTTCGGGAAGCCCTGGCCCTCCGGGTAGAGATGATCGAATTCGACGTCCATCTATCGCGGGACGAAGCGCTGATCGTGAGCCACGATCCTACGGTGGACCGGACGTCGGATGGTTCGGGCGAAATAGGCCGCATGACGCTTTCGGAGATCAAGGCGCTGGATGCGGGAAGTTGGTTCGGAGAGGCGTTCGGCGGACAGCGTTTCCTCACGCTATGGGAGACGCTCGATCTGATGGACGATACGATTCGGCTCAATGTGCACGTCAAAGCCTCCGGGCACGACCGGCAAAAGGTCGTCTCCCTCACGGTGCGGGAACTGGAGCGCCGAAATCTTCTGCACCGGGCGTTTATCGCTTCGGATCAGGAAACCATTGAGCCGATCAGACGCGTTCAGCCGGCGTTGGAGATCTGCAATCTCTCCACCGAACCTAAGGAGACGTACATCGCTCGTTCGCGCGCTATAGGATGTCGCATCCTCCAGCCCGGAAATGCGCAGGTGGATCGAGCGTTCGTCGAGGAAGCGCACCGCTATGGGATGGAAGTCAATCCCTTCTATGCCGATGAAGTGGATGAAATGCGCAGGTTGATCGCGTGCGGCGTGGACGGGATATTGACCAATCGCCCGGACCGCTTGCTGGCACTGCGGAGGGCGTTATGAACGAAGCAGTTCGCGTGGCCACGGTGCAGCCGCCTGTCCCGGAGGGAAAGGAGCGCTGAATCATGTATAGCCCAACATTCACCTTTCGTACGCACGGTGGAGCCTGCGCCGGTCCGCAGTGGATCTACGACCATGAGGAGCCTGTCGCACGGTTTGAAAGCGGGATGGTCGAACAACCGGAGCAGAATCTACGGTATTTCGACGGGAATCCGAAACCGGTCAATCTGCAGGAGTTGAAACTGGCACCCGGAGGGAGACCTTTGGTCGCAGGGGTTCAACTCTACTGGGTATTTCAGCATAAGGTTCTGGCCACTCGTGAGTTCGTCCGTGTGGAAGTCAAAGGCCAAGGCAGCGAGCGTCTGGAGTTGACGTTCATCACACGGGATCCGGGCGGAGTGGCGACTTCCCGGCGTATCCTGACGCTCACGTACGATGCAGCGCTTGCGAGTTACGTGTACGATTTCATGGGCCACCTGGACCTCCACAGTCCGGAGGTGTTCGACAAAGCAGAGGAGGCCGCATTCGAATACTGCGATCCGTGGTACACGGACACGCCCGGGCCTTCGGTACCTTTCCCCGGTATGTGGAAGAAAAGATATTCGCATTTGGTGGCCGAGCTTCCGGACGGCACGGTCTGGAAGATGCCGTTGAATCACATGGCCACAGGAATCCCAAGTCCGCAATCATTAAAGCGAGACGGTCTCTTTGTGGCGGTCCACGACCCGGGGAATAATCCTGCGTTTCAATTCGTGGGCGAAACCGCGGACAGAACGTCTATCGGCGTGTGCAATTGGGGATACGATGTCCATTTCAGCGCCCGGTATAGGCGCGAGGAGCTATGGAACCCGATCTGCCCGCATTTTCGAATCTTTCGTTGTCCGGACGAGAAGGCTCGACAGATGCTTGCAGACGCGAAGCCTGTGCCGCCTGTGGAGTATAAGGGGTTCGAGAGACTGCCCATATATACCCGAAAGACAAGTTTCGAGAAAGGCTTGCGACTGACGGAGTCCAGTCCGGGCGATGTGGATCCGTGGCCGTGGCTTCCCGATGGCGGGGGGCTGACGTGGGAAAAAGGATTCGGGCGGTCGGACACCTTCTCACTCAGGATTCGGAAGAACACGCCCGGGCCTTCCGAGTGGATCTACGACCGGGAGGGAGAAGGCGCCTGGACTCAGCCCTGGCGGTCGAGTACGGGGGTACGGGTTACGGGATATATCAAGACGGAGCGCGTCGTGGGACGCGGGGCGTGTATCGCACTGAGGTGGGGCGTGTATAATTATCCCGAACGCTATCCCTATCACTGTTCGGAGCGGCTCACGGGGACCCACGATTGGACGAAAGTAACGGTTGAACTCCACGGTCCTCATCCGCCCGACAGCAGCGCGGTCTATATTATTTTGCGCCAGGACGGCAGTGGGACCACGTGGTTCGATGATCTGGAGGTGGAGGTGTTGTAAATTTCAGAGAGAGATTTTAAGTAGGTGGACAAAATCAACCGACAATCTCACCGCAGAGTTGCAAAGACCGCAGAGAACCCCCCAGGCAAGGTCTTGAAGTGCTTTGGGTTCTTTCGTGTATTTCGTGTATTTCGTGGTGGGAAGATGAAAACAAGGGTGTCCAGAAACTTAGTACTCTGCTTCGTAAGTTCGGTGACGTATTGGGGGGGGGCTAATAGAGACTCTTCACTTCGTTCAGAGTGACAAACGCCGTCATTCTGAGGCGTAGCCGAAGAATCTCATATGATCAGGTTACGCCATAATATTTATGAAAACGTGTACTTAGCTTGCATTTCCGGAAAGGAGAGCCGTATGCGCTACGACCTATTGGCCTCACTCGACTGGCTGTTCACCGACAGCAAACCGAGAGCCAGGCCCGCCACGGCGGCTTCCCTGCTGGCCCCGCGCGGCGGCAGGCCCGGCTTCCAGGTGCTTCTCGAAGGCGTGCCCGAAGGAACAAAAGTGCGCTTCGATTCGCGCGGACTCAAGGACAACGAAGGGCACCGGATCAGGGGCGTCTCCGGCAATCTGCTTCACAGCGTTCCGGTGGAGTGCAACACCGGCGAGGACGGATTTACCGCGCGCAACCGGCCTGTTGCGGAGGGACTTTCGAAGCAAGCTCCGTTCCGCTGCTTCGACGCCATCGAGCCCATCACGCCGCGCACCCGCACGTGGAAAGGCGATCCGGCCGCGTGCTATGTGGATGTAGCGGTCCCGCGTTCGGCGCGCCCCGGCACGTATTCCGGAGAAATCGAAATCACCGCGGGCAACGAGGCCGTCACCGTTCCCGTCCGGCTCCAAGTGGCTCCAACCCGCCTGCCCGCCCGATCCGCGCTTTCGCTGACCACGTGGTTCGGCACGGATCCGATGGCCACGTACCATGGCCTCAAACTGTGGAGTCCCGGCCATTGGCGGATGATCCAAAAATACGCCGATCTGATGGTCGCGTACCGCCACGACACCTTCCGCGCGCCGCTGAATATGGTGGATTTCAAAAAAGGCGCGGACGGCCGATGGACCTTCAACTTCAGACGCCTCGAACGCCTGATGCGCACGATGATCGGCGCAGGGATGACCCGAATCGAGGGTGGCCATCTCGGCAGTTGCAAGCGATGGGGGATGTCGGAGATGTACATCTACCCCTCGACGGAATTGCGGGAACGCGAGGTGCGCCTGTCTTCTCCGGAGGGGCAGGAGTTTCTGGCTCAATTGCTCCCGGCAGGGCGTACCTTCCTCGAACGACGCGGCTGGTACAAAATGCTCTGCCAGCACGTC
>JAUWMS010000363.1 GCA_030613045.1 Candidatus Latescibacterota bacterium
CCCGGCGAGAACCCCTTGCCGATCAAAGCCGCCGCAATGGGAATGGATCCCGTGGCGCAGACGTAAAGCGGAATCGCCAGAACCAGCATAATCAAAAAAGGCAGAAAGGGAACCGCAAGCGTGCGGGTGAGCAATCCCTCCGGAATGGCCACCGTGAGGATGGCTCCGGCGATCACCCCCAGCAGCAGCCATTTTCCGATGTCTTCCGCCAGTTCAATAAATCCATAGCGAAAAACCTCCTTTACCTTGAAACGTGAAGGAAGCGGCGGATGAGGATGCGCGCTGGCTTTTTCCTCCTCCGAATAAAAAAGGCGATTGAGTCCCCCGATGGCGATCCCGCTAACGAAGGCCGCCAGTGGTCGAAAAATAGCAAACAGCGGCCCCATCAGCGAGTACGTGGCCAGAATGGAGTCCACGCCGGTCGTGGGGGTGGAGACCAAAAAAGAAAGCACCGCGCTTTTGCTGGCCCCTTCTTTCTTCAGGGAGGCCGCCACGGGGATGACCCCGCAGGAACAAAGCGGAAGCGGGATGCCGAACAGGGTGGCCTTCAGGATGGATTTGAAACCGCCGCCGCCGAGATGCCGTTCGACGAAGTGCTCCCCGAGGAAGGCATGCAGCACCCCGGCGATGAACATCCCGAGAAGCAGATAGGGGGCCAGGGCCAGCCACAACTTTATGGATTCTTGCAGGATATGGTAAAGAATATTGAACATCTTACCCTCACTCGGCTGGGTCACAAACCTCCTGCAGGTTACTAACCTGCAGGAGGTTATGCAACGCCACGCTTCTCAAATAAACAGCGTCGTATTCGAGTCGTCCGAGGCCCCGATAAACGTAGCCACGCCGCCCAGTTCGACGCCATCCAAAAGCTCCTCTTGTTTGATGCCCATCAGATCCATCGTCATCTGACAGCCCACCAGTCGAACGCCGTTGGCGATGGCGGTCTCGATCAACTCGGACAAGGGGCTGACGTGTTTCTCGGTCATAACGGACTTCATCATGGCCGTGCCCATGCCCGCCATATGCATATTAGAAAGCTTGAGTTTTTCCGCGCCACGGGGCATCATTTTCCCGAACATCCGTTCCACGAGCGATTTTTTGACCGAAATATGCTCGCCGCGCCGAAGGACATTCAGTCCCCAGAACGTGAAAAACATCGTCACCTTCTTGCCCATCGCCGCCGCGCCGTTGGCGATAATAAAGGCCGCCATGGCGCGATCCAGTTCGCCGGAGAAAACCACCATCGTCATGGAATCCACCGGATTTCGAGACCCGCCCGCTGTTTCAGCGGAGGCTTCGCGCACCCGGATGCGGGCCGAGATGATCCCCTTTTCTTGATCCAGAGAGACTAACTCGTGTCCGGTGCGTTCGCACCAGACCCCGATGTCGGAGGCAAATCCGGGATCGCTCGCCTGGACGATCAACTCGTCCCCGGCGTGCATCTTTTGGACGCGCTCGTACACGCGCAGAATGGGACCGGGACATTGGAGTCCGCAGGCATCCAGTTGGATTTCCTGACGCGCGGCTCCGGAAGCACCGCTCAACAAGTCGTCGTACCGAATATGATCCGCGCTGTCAATGGAGGCGTGCTCGTACGTATCAAAATTGGACTGCGCCCCCCTCGTATGCTCGTAAATTTTACAGCCTCCCGTAATATTATACGCGTCGTATCCCTTTTGCGTCAAAATCCGGCAGGCGATGTACGCCCGAAGTCCCACCGCACAATAGACCAAGATACGTTTGTCTTTGGGGAGTTCACCCAAACGGTCGCGCAGTTCGTCTATGTGAATGTTGATCGCGCCCTCCGTACACCCCAGTTCGAATTCTTCGGGCGTGCGCACGTCGAGGATTACGTCTCCGCGTTGCTTGGCGTCCTCGACATCGCTCCATTGAGCGATCTTCATATCGCCCCGAAGCACATTGGCCGCCACGAACCCCGCCATGTTCACCGGATCTTTGGCCGATCCGTACGGCGGCGCGTACGCCAGTTCCAACTCCTCCAGGTCGTACACCGTCATCCCGGCCCTGAGCGCGGTAGCGAGCACGTCAATGCGCTTGTCCACTCCGCTCACGCCGACGATTTGCGCGCCGAGCACCTTGCCCTGCTCGGGCGTCCAGAGCAATTTGACCGTCATCGGCACGGATCCGGGATAATAGCCGGAGTGCGACGGACTGTGCGTGACCGTGCTCGTATAGGCGATTTCGGCGGCATCTAACTGCCGGGCGTTGAGACCCGTGCTCGCCACGGTCAGATCGAAGACTTTCACGATGGCCGTGCCCTGCGTGCCCTTATATCGCACGTCCCTGCCCACGATGTGATCCGCTACGAGACGTCCCTGACGATTGGCCGGACCCGCCAGCGGAATCACGGCCGGCTTGCCGGATACCCAATCGGTCACCTGAACCGCATCGCCGATTGCGTAGATGTCCGGGTCGGTGGTCTGCATCGCTTCGTTGACCGAGATCGCGCCTTTGAGACCCAACTCCAAGCCTGCTTCTTTGGCCAGCGCGTTTTCGGGCCGCACCCCGATGCACAGGATCACCAAATCCGTCTCAGCGGAAGCCCCGCTCTGAAGCAGCACCCGAAGTCCCCCGTCTGCGGCAGGCTCAATCGCCTTCAAGCCATCCCCAACGGCGAGGCGCACGTGCTTCATTCGGAGATGTTGATGCACCAACGCGGCCATCTCGAAATCTATGGGCGTGAGCACCTGCGGAAGCATCTCGATCATGGTGATTTGCAGCCCGCGCTCATGCAGATTCTCGGCCATCTCCACGCCGATGAAGCCTCCGCCCACGACCACTGCGCGCTTCGGGTGGTCCTCATCCACAAAAGCCTTGATCGTATCCGTATCGGGAATGGAGCGGAGGGTAAACACGTGCGGCAGTTCCATCCCCGGCAGCGGAGGACGAATCGGCGCCGCGCCCGGAGAGAGCACCAACTTGTCGTAGCCTTCCGTGTACTCCTCACCCGTGGCGAGGTTCCTGACCGTGACCGCCTTTTTTGACCGGTCAATAGCCGTCACTTCGTTCTCGGTGCGCACGTCAATGTTGAAGCGGGTGCGCATCATCTCAGATGTGACCACCAGTAATTTTTCGCGCTCCGTGATCACGTCTCCAATATAATAAGGCAGCCCGCAATTGGCAAAAGAAATATACTTCCCCCGCTCGAAGAGGATGATCTCCGCTTCTTCGTCCATCCGGCGCAGTCGGGCCGCTGTGCTCGCGCCGCCGGCCACTCCGCCGACGATCAATACCTTGCGCATGGAGGGTCCTTTCATATTTCGGATTTCAAATTTCGGATTTCGGATTGCTCACCTCGGAGCACGCAGGAACGAGGGGAAATCTCCCGCAGGTTCGGAACCTGCGGGAGGTTGCTTCTCACCAATCACTACTCACCAATCACCAGCCCGCCTCAACCCAGCATCGCCGCCAGATCTTCCTCCACGGTCGAGTTGGGCATAATGTTAAAGCGCTCCACCAGCACGTTCAGCACCGCCGGCGTCACGAACGCAGGCAGCGTGGGTCCCAGGCGGATATTCTGGATCCCGAGATGCAGCAGCGAAAGCAGGATGCAGACCGCCTTCTGCTCGTACCACGAAAGATTTATGGAGAGCGGAAGACTATTCACATCCGTGTCGAACGCGTTCGCCAGCGCCACGGCAATCTGGATGGCCGAGTGCGCGTCGTTGCACTGGCCGATGTCGAGGAGACGCGGGATGCCCTGGATATCGCCAAAATCGAGCTTGTTGAAACGATATTTGCCGCACGCCAGGGTCAGGATAACGCAATCCTTCGGAACGGCCTTCGCCAGATCGGTGTAATAGTTGCGCCCGCTCTTGGCCCCGTCGCATCCGCCGATGAGGAATAAATGCCGGATCGCGCCGCTTTTGACCGCCTCGATCACCTTGTCGGCTACCCCGAGGACCGCATTGTGCCCAAAGCCCACGAGAATGGTCTTGTCCGGGCCGTCCTCC
>JAUWMS010000303.1 GCA_030613045.1 Candidatus Latescibacterota bacterium
GACGGGGGCGTGGGTGTTTCCGGTCCGGCAATCATAGAAAAATCTCCGTGGAACACAAAACGAAAGTGAGAAAGTGTGAAAGTGAGAAAGTGAGCAATTCGGTGGTGGAATTCCACTATGACTTTTACAAGAGGCTCTCAAGACTGAATTTCGAGTGGAAGCGGTATTTACCTTTCAGGGCTTCAAGCCGGTGACGTAGTGGGTCGAAAAATGTGTAACATCAATGAAAATATAAACTGCGGTGATTGGATCCCACTTTCCCACTTTCTCACCTTCTCCGCTTTCTGCTATTCCTCCAATAATTTTTCCACCCAGTTCTCCACCTCGGCCACCTCGAAATATTCCGGAGGGGCCGGCCCCGATGTCGTATAAGACAGGGGAAGATCCGTTCGGACGGCGATGCACAGGGCACGCCCAAAAGAGGAGACTTCGTCCATTTTGGAGAGGACAAGCCGGTCCGTGAGGGGCGCAAACTGCGTGACGGTGCGCAACGCCTCCCGGTAATCCCGGGATGCTTCGAGGACGAGGTGGGTCTCGTGAGGCCCGATCGCACGCATAAAGGTCTTCAGACGCTCCATAGCGGCTCGATTTTTGGGATTTACCCCGGGCGTATCCACCAAAATAAGATCCGCCTCCCGATGACGAAGAAGCGCGGCCTTCGCCTCCTCGGGTTGGTATAAAACCGTCAGGGGAAGGTTCATGATCTCCCCGTACATCTCCAACTGCCTCATCGCCGCGATCCGCTCCGTATCCACCGTCATCAACGCCACGCGCATCCGCCGCACCACCGCATACTCGGCGGCGATCTTACTTAAGGTCGTGGTCTTTCCCGCCCCCGAAGGGCCCGCAAACGCCACCACCTGAGCGCCTCCCCGCTTCGGCGCGATCTCCCCGGCTACGAAAATGTGCTCGTGGAACCAGGCCGCGGCCTCCCGCTTCAGCGACTCCGGGGGATAATTGGTGAGTGGTGAGTGGTGAGTGGTGAGTCGTCCCTGACCCCTGACCCCTGATCCCTGCTGTCCAATTTCTTCCTCCTCGACATTCCGCCACAGACGCCGGATCAACCGGTACGCGATCTCCTCCTCCATGTCGCGATCCCTGAGCCGGGCCATAAGCCCCGACAGGGCTCCGGGCAGGCCCTGCTCGAGACCGAATCTCGGCTGCGCGCCAAGCGCCTCTATCCGGTTCCGCAACTGGGCCACCTCGTTGGAAAGCGCGCCCCACTCATACCGGTGGTTCCCGGACTCGTCTTCGCGGACCGGGATATCCGGCTCCATTTTTTTCGCCGACCGCGGCGCCGCCAATCCGATGCTCGCTTCTCCAGGTGCGGATTCGGCGCTTATTTCTCCGGGCCAGGATGGATCCGGCTCAAACCGAACCGGCTCGTTTTGCCGCGTGGTCCTTGGTTCCTCAATTCTCGCAAAGGAAGGCTCGTCGTCCAGCGCCGCGGTCACCTCGATCCGTTTTATGGGCCCCTCATCCGAAGCGGTCCGGGTATTGAGAATAATCGCATCCACCCCGAGATCCGCTTTGACTTTCTTCAGCGCGCCGGGAACCGTCGAAGCCACATATTTTCTTATTTTCATCGCCACGGTTTACCACTCCTTACAGCAATGAGTAATGAGGAATGAACAATGAGCAATTCCCTTCCGCCCCAACTCCTGTTTGATTGCGCCTTGTTCATTATTCATTGCTCATTGTTCATTGTTCAGGGCCAGCACCCCCACGGAATGCACCTCCACGTCGGGAGCGATCTCGTTATAAGAAAGCACGGCACAGTCTGAAAAACTCGATTCGAGCAGTCTCCGAAGCCCGAGACGAACCTGAGGAACCGTCAAAATCACGAGCGCCCCTCCTTCCTCGGCCATCGTCTGAGCAAACGCGCCCACCTCTTCGAGAAGCTTCATCGCCATCTCCGGAGGAAGCGCCACACTCGTGCCGAGACTGGTCTTCTGAATCGCCTCGGAGATCGCCTGCTCCACCTTCGGATCCACCATAATCACGGGAATTCTCCCGTCCTCGCTCCGAACCGACTGACAGATCGTGCGGTTCAGCGCGTGGCGCACGTACTCGGTGAGCACCTCCGGATCTTTGGTGGTGGACGCATAATCCCCTATCGTCTCCAATATGGTGATCATATCCCGAATCGGGATCCGCTCCCGCAGCAAATTCTGGAGCACCCGCTGGATGCCTCCCAAGGAGATGCTCTGCGGAACCAGATCCTCCACCACCGCCGGATAATCCACCTTGACCTGTTCCAACAACACGTGCACGTCCTGGCGTCCCAGAATCTCGTGCGCGTTGCGCTTGATCACCTCCGTCAAATGTGTGGCCAATACCGCCGGAGCCTCCACCACCGTGTATCCCTTCAACTCCGCCGCCTCCTTCGCACCCTCCGTGATCCATTTCGCCTTCAACCCGAACGCCGGCTCCACGGTCTCCATCCCCTGAATCTCCTCCTCCACGCCGCCCGGATTGATGGCGAGATATCGGTGAGGCATCAATTCCCCGGTGGCCAACTCCACCCCCCGGACGCGAATGCAATACGCATTCGGTTTCAATTGGATGTTATCCCGAATTCGAACCGGTGGAATAATCATCCCCAACTCCGAAGCGATCTGCTCCCGAATCGCCCCCAACCGATCCAGAAGGTCTCCCCCTTCCTGCGGATCCGCTACCGGAATCAGTCCGTACCCGATCTGCACTTCCAAAGGATCCATCTTCAGCATCTCTTCCGCGTGCGGCCGGGGTTCCTCCTCCGGATGCTCGGGGACCGGCTTCACAGGCTCCGCCGTCTTCGCCTTCCGCTTCGAATAGGCCACCGTACCCATCAAAACACCGAGAAAGAGAAACGGCAGCGTGGGCAAGCCCGGCACCACAGCCAACACCAACAGCGCTCCGGCGGCCACGAAAATCGCCTTCGGCTGTCCCGAAAGCTGCCGGGTCAAATCCTCCCCGAGGTTGCTCTCGGACGTAGTCCGGGTCACCAAAATCCCCGCCGAGGTGGATAGAATCAACGCCGGAAGCTGACTGACCAATCCATCCCCCACGGTCAGAAGGGTGAAACTTTTCAGCGCATCCGAGAGCGCCATCCCCTTCTGAAGCACCCCGATGGCCAACCCGCCGAGGATATTGATGAGCGTGATCAGAATGCTCGCAATCGCATCCCCGCGGACGAACTTGCTCGCGCCGTCCATCGCTCCGTAGAAATCCGCCTCCCGTGAGATGTCCATCCGCCGTGTGCGCGCCTCGTCGTCCGTGATCAGACCCGCATTCAGATCCGCATCTATACTCATCTGCTTGCCCGGCATCGCATCCAGGGTGAATCGCGCAGCCACCTCCGCAATTCGCCCCGAGCCTTTGGTGATCACCACGAACTGAATGATCACCAGAATCAGAAAGATCACGAACCCCAGTACATAATTCCCCTTGATCACAAAATCCCCGAACGCCGCGATGACCTCACCGGCATACCCCTCTCCGAGGATCAGACGGGTGGAAGCCACGTTCAGCGACAACCTGAATAGCGTCACCACCAGCAAAAGTCCCGGAAACACCGAAAATTGCAGCGGCTCCGACACGTACAGCGTGGTCAGCAGCACCACCAGCGAAAACGCGATATTAAACGCCAACAGCACGTCCAACAGCGCCGACGGCATCGGAATGATCATCACGCCGATCACGCCGATCACCCCGGCCGAAAACACGATGTCGGTATGCTTGGTCAGGCGCTCCAGGAAGGAGGGATTCGTGTGGGCATCCATAACACCCTTTTGGTGAGTGGTTATTGGTGAGTGGTGAGCGGTGAGTGGTGGAACCCTCTACGCCGCCTCGTGAAAGGGGGACGGGGTAAAATGGGAAAGTGAGACAGTGGGAAAGTGGGAAATCCGGTGGTGGAATCTCACTTTCTCCATTTTTGTTGCATCGGGATTTTGGTATCCCGATGCTCAGCCTGGTGGCATCCACACACCCTTTTGGTGACTGGTGAGTGGTGGAAAACCCAGCGCCTCCGCCCCCACCGTGCGATAAACCGCACGGTTCGGGGCTGCTCGCATTTTACGCTTCACGCTTCACGTTTTACGTTTTACTTAATTCCCCGCACAATTCCCTGAACCATTTCGTCTAAGGGAAGCACCTTGTCCGCAAGACCGGCCTCGACCACGCTTCTCGGCATCCCGTACACCACGCAGGAGGCCTCGTCCTGGGCCAGAATCGCCGCCCCCTTCTGCTTCATCCTGCTCAGCCCCTCCAGACCATCGTGTCCCATGCCCGTGAGAATAACGCCCAGGCTTTTCCCCCCGTAAGCCTCGGCCACGGCCTGCGTCATCACGTCCACGGAGGGGCGGTGCAGCGTGTCCTCCGGTTTCTCGCTGAGATGAATGCGCCGGATACCGCTTCTTCCCTGAGCTATCATGTGGCGGTCGCCCGGAGCTAAGAGGGCCACCCCCGGTTCCACGCGATCTCCCTCCTGGGCCTCCTTCACATGGAGCGAGCTCAACCCGTTCAGCCGGTCCGCCAGGCTCTTGGTGAACGTAGGCGGCATGTGCTGAACGATCAAAATGCCCACAGGGAAATTAGCCGGTATACCGGGAAGCACCTTTTGGAGCGCGGGAGGCC
>JAUWMS010000537.1 GCA_030613045.1 Candidatus Latescibacterota bacterium
CCTTCGTCCCCTCGGCGCACGAAGGAGAGCGACTGACCGAACGGGCCATCCTCGGTGCGGTTCAGGAAACCCCGTTGATCGAGCACAGGGTCATGCTGCCCCCCGGAATCTCCGGAGATTTGGTGTGGATCGCCGGGGAAGGCGCGGTTTCCGTGGATGCGCCCATCGCTAAAATTCAGACCGAGCGCCAGATCGTGGACATACAACTACTCCGGAAATGGCCGGTGCGAAAGAGCCGCCCCATGCTCAGAAGGCTTCCTCCCAATGTGCCCTTGTTTCCGGGTCAGCGCGTGCTGGATTTCTTCTTCCCTTTAGCCCGGGGAGGCGCGGCCGCCATACCGGGCGGATTCGGGACCGGAAAGACCATCACCCAGCATCAGTTGGCCAAATGGAGCGATGCGGATATCGTGCTCTATATCGGCTGCGGTGAACGGGGCAACGAAATGACGCAGGTGCTCGAAGAATTTCCAAAACTGCTCGATCCGAGATCGAACCGTCCCCTGATGGAGCGCACGATCCTGATCGCCAATACCTCGAATATGCCGGTCACGGCCCGGGAGGCCAGTATTTATACGGGGATCACGATGGCGGAGTATTACCGGGACATGGGATACCACGTGGCGCTGATGGCGGATTCCACGTCCCGATGGGCCGAGGCCCTCCGGGAGATGTCGGGCCGATTGGAGGAAATGCCGGCGGAGGAGGGCTATCCCGCGTATCTCGCGTCCCGATTGGCCGGATTCTACGAGCGCGCCGGACGGGCGATCGTCGCCGAAGACGGACGGGAGGGATCGGTCAGCATAGTCGGCGCGGTCTCGCCTCCCGGAGGCGATTTTTCGGAACCGGTCACGCAGCACACCCGGCGTTTCATCCGCACCTTCTGGGGACTCGACAAGGAGTTGGCCGGAGCGCGGCATTTCCCCTCGGTGAACTGGAACATCAGTTACAGCGAATACGCGGAGGAGGTGCGCCCGTGGTGGGAGGCGCATTTCGAGCTTCCCTGGACCGCTCTCAGAACGGAGGCGATTCAGATACTGCGAGAGGAAAATCGGCTTCAACACGTGGTCCAGTTGGTGGGGCCCGACGCGCTCCCGGACCGGCAGCGTCTATACCTCGAAGTCGCGCGTATGATCAAAGAAGCCTTCCTTCAGCAGAACGCATTCGATGCCATAGATGCATACTGTATCCCCGAAAAACAACTCAAGATGATGCACGTCATCCTGCATTTCTATAAGCGGGCGGCCGAGGTCCTGGATAAGGGCGTGCCGATTCTGACCGTCATGGACACGCCGCTTGTGGAAACCCTCGTGCGGATGAAAAACACGGTCCCGGACGACGAACTGGAGCGCATAGACGAGTTGGAGCGGGAGATTGATAAATATGTGGAGGGGTTGTGATGCCGTCCATTGTGCGCTAGTGCTTTGTTAAGTTCGTCCTGCCGCATAAATGAAACCTGCGAGGTCTGCCAGACCTCGCAGATCTATCATCATCGAACCCGTCAATTCAAGGTTGCCGGAGCACTAGTACTGTGCCAAGCGCGAGTCGCCGGAGAGGAGCGAACCTTCCGCGTGGCGATAAATCGCCACGCTACTTGAGCAAAGCCCAATAAATTGGGCTAACCCCGCGAGACATTCGCCTCTTGGCCCTGTTCACAGGGGTTCTCAACTGGTACTCCGAGAATTTATTCCCGCGCGGACTATCCGTCAAATCCCACTTGTCGGAGCACTAAGTTCTAGTCGTTGACAGCTAAAATTCAGCTTATTATCCGGCATCGTCGGGCAAAGGATTGCCCTCCTGCATAAGCACGCAGGAGGGTAATTTTTTTGCCTTCTCCCCTTGTATAAATGCCAAACTTGATGCGGGCAGACACACAGGTCCGCCCCTACTTGGTGTCCATCACCCACACGCCATCCCACGGCTCCGTTGGCGGATTTTCCTGATAGTTCCGGCATCGAACTGCGTACGTTTTCGAGGGGCCGTCCTCCGAATCCCGTTCCAGAATTTGGCGGAACGCTCCTTCGGCCGCCGTCCATTGCCGATCCCGGTATAACGTCAACGCCTCGGTGTACTGTTCCACTTTCTCCTGAACTTCCTTCGATACGCCCTCCGAACACAGCGCCAACAATTCATAAATCCGCAGCGCCTCGTTTTTTCCCTTCACCCGCGTCACGTCTAATTCCCGGACGATCACCTCTTCCTTCACCCGCGCATAAGTGTGCTCGCTGAACATAATGGCGGTGCCGTACATCTTGTTGACCCCTTCTAAGCGGGACGCGGTGTTGAC
>JAUWMS010000228.1 GCA_030613045.1 Candidatus Latescibacterota bacterium
AGGGGGCCATGTCTCAGACGATCTTCGAGTTGGCCTGGAACATGTATGGTATGGAGAACCTCATGGTTGCGTTCGCTGAGAACTCAGCCTTCGCACATCGTCTGCTGGATGAGATCACGCTTCGAAAGCAGGCGATGGCCGCTTGCTTTGCCAGGGCGGGAGTTGATATTTTGCGATTGGGGGATGACGTCGGCACGCAGCGTGGGATGCTGATCAGTCCTGCGATGTGGAGGAGATTTCTGAAGCCACGACTTGCCTCGGTTATAGCCGCGGCACGGAGGATACGGCCGGATATCCCGGTCTTCTATCACAGTGATGGCGATGTCCGGGAGATCATCGATGAACTGATCGAGATTGGGGTGACCATTCTGAATCCGATCCAACCCGAGTGCATGGATCCGTTCGAGATCAAACGGCAATACGGCGACCGTCTGACTCTCTGGGGGACACTGGGCACACAGACGACGCTCCCTCATGGCACGCCTGAAGAAATTCGGGCCGTTGTCAAGGAATACATGCGACGACTGGGCCCTGGCGGCGGGTACGTTATCGGACCTACACATAGTATCAACAGAGACGTTCCCTGGGAAAATATCGTCGCATTCTATGAGGCCGTGCAGGAATACGGGTCCTACACGAATGCAGGAGGTGACTACTCATGATGCCTGACTCGAAACCCACACTTCCATGCGTTGCCTGGGGCAAGCACAGGATCAGCCGATTGCTCATTGGCCACAATCCGCTGAAGGGAGGTTCACACTATTCCGATGAACTGAGCGCCGAGATGCGTACCTGGCATTCAGACCGCAACCGCGTACTTGCGACGTTGCGGCGGTGTGAGGATTGCGGAATCAATACGGCGCAATTCGGCGGGGCCGACATGCATGCGGCCCTGCGTGAGTACTGCGCCGCGGGCGGCAGCCTCCAATGGATTGCCACGCTCTACGGGAACGACGCCGGCAAGCTCGGTGTCGGGCAGGCCGTGAGTATAGAAATGGAGTTGAGGCAGATCCTTGCGGTCGAACCTTCGCCGATTGGTATTCAACACTTCGGCGAACGTACAGACCGTCTTTACTTCGAAGGACGTTTGGACACAGTTCGTGAAGTGATGAAACAGCTTCGAGACACAGGATTGCCCATTGGCGTGTGCACGCATCTCCCCGAGGTCGCCGAGGAGATTGCATCTCAGGATTGGGACATCGATTTCTTTCAACTCTCTTTCTACACCGTCTATGCGGGAACACGCCGCCAGGGCATTGATCGATCTGAGGAAATCTTCGATGATTGTGACCGGGAGCGGATGGCGGAGTTGGTCCCCCAATTGGACAAGCCGTGCATTGTGTTTAAGGTTCTGGGAGCCAACCGTAAGTGCGGCACGGAGCACGATGTCCAAACGGCACTGCGATACGCTTACGAGCACATCAAGGCCTGCGACGTTGTGTGTGTGGGCATGTGGCAGAAATACAGGGATCAAGTGGGACAGAATGCCGATGTCGTCAGGAATATCCTGGGACACGAGGGCTCCGCCAATAATTCCATGTAGGCGACGCCCCATGGCGCGCCGGATGAGGGAAACACCATGAGCAATCAGGTCCCGGCGTGCGATTGAGAGAGAGACCCTGATGATGATTGAACTGGGCACGTGGGTGTTTCGCAAAAAAAGGAGGTCGCCTTGACGACACCGCGCATTGTTTCACTCATGGCCCGGGAGATGTACACCGATGTCATGACGAAGGAAGCGGAAGAGAAGCTGAGGTCCTTTTCGGATTTCGTTGTCCGCGACTCGGACGCGCCTCCGGCGGCTGAGGATGTGGTGGAGCTTCTGAAGGACGCGGACGGTTGTCTGACCGGATGGGGCGTGATCCTGCCCGAATCCGCGGTGGCCGGCGCCGAGCGGCTTCGCATCATCGGTCACACGGCCGGCTCCGTGAAGGCGGTGGTGCCGGCCCTGGCGTATGAGAAGGGCATCACCGTGGTCAGCGCCTGGAAGGTGATGGCCAAGTCCGTGGGCGAAATGGCGCTGGGCATGGCGATCGCCGGGATGCGTAATTTCGCCGCCCACGATCATGCCTTCAAGGTGTCGGGAACGCCCGGCGATCCCGCGCTGAGAGGCCCTTCGACCCAAGGCGGATTGCGCCACACCATGGGCCTGCACCACGCCACTGTTGGTGTGATCGGGGCTTCGGCGACGGGCCGTTACTTCATCCGGCTGCTCAGGGCGTTTGGGGATGAGGTGGGTATTCTCATCAGCGATCCAACCCTCGCGCCGGAGGAGGCCCGGGAGATCGGGG
This sequence comes from Candidatus Latescibacterota bacterium, assembly GCA_030613045.1. Taxonomy (GTDB): domain Bacteria; phylum Latescibacterota; class 4484-107; order 4484-107; family 4484-107; genus 4484-107. The sequence continues at coordinate 2,292 of JAUWMS010000228.1, forward strand.
GGAAGCTTGTCTCGCTGGACGAACTGCTGTCCGCCTCGGACGTGGTCTCGCTGCACGCGCCGAGCACGGACGAGACGAGGGGCATGATGGGGGTCCGGGAGTTTGCGCGGATGAAGGACAACGCGCTGTTTATCAACACGGCGCGCGGCGCACTGGTGGATCACGATGCCCTGTACGAGGAGCTGAAAACGGGGCGTCTCAAGGCTTGCTTAGACGTGTACCTGGAGGTCTGTGCAGACCCCGCACGGAGCCGCTACCGGGAGTTGAGCAATGTCCTGATCACGCCCGGGATCGCCGGTCCGACGGCACAGGTGCTCAAAACCATGGGGGAAGCCGTGGTGGATGATTTCGCCCGGTTCTTCAGCGGCGAAAAACCGCGCCACCTCGTGGATCCGGAGCGGTTGTCGGTGAGCGCTTAGAGCGAAGCGCGGGAATAAATTCCCCGCGCACCGGTTGAGAACCCCTGTAAACAGGGCTAAGAGGCGCTTCCCTAGCGGGGATTAGCCCAATTTATTGGGCTTTGCTCAAGTAGCGGGGCGATTTATCGCCACGCGGAAGGTTAGCTTCTCTCCGGCAACTCGCGCTTGACACAGCATTAGAAGGGCGCCAAAGCATGCCCCGGAGAGCAACCCGGAAACGAGTCCACAACGTGAGAGGATGATCGTGAAGATAGACATTAGTCCCACCTGCAACATCCCGTCCTTCGGAGCGCTGACGTGGTTCGCGGACGGGAAGATCCCCGTTGGCGACGTCGTGCTGGCGGAGATTCCCTTTGCCGTGCGGGAGTCCATCCTCCTCACGCACGGGTATGTCGAGGACGGGAAGTCGGGATTTTTTCCCGGGCTTCCCCAAGAGGTGACCGTGAAGGTGGGTGGGAAGGCGAAATACCTGGCTTTCCTCCACACGGCGCTGTTCCAGCAAAACGCCTTCCGATGGGAGAACAAGGAGGCCATCGCCGGGGAGTACCGGGTGCGCTATGACGACGGCACAACGGAGCGACTGCCCGTCACGCTGGGGGGCAACATTCGCAATCACGGGAGCAGTCCCGCGGAGGCGCTTGTGTTCGAGCGCCCGGCGCTGGTATCGGATCACCAGACAGTGCTGTCCGCGTGCTGCTGGGAGAACCCCCATCCGGACAAGCTCATTCGGTCCATCGAGGTGATCTTCATCGAGGACACGACCACGAGCATCGCGCTTTTCGCCATCTCCGCGTTGGCGGACAGGCCCTGGGACAGCGGGATATTTCGATCCGCCTCGGAGGTCCAGGTCGCGGCGAGACGGGGCCGAATCACGAACTGGCGGCGCCAGGCGAAGCGGGAGATCGCGCTCATTTTAACCGAAAAGACCCGACCCGTGGTACTGGAGAACCTGCCGGTCAATGCGTCCATCCTGAAGGTCGAAGACGACGGGGAGTTTCTGAAGGCCATTGACCTGGCGCGGCCCGAGCTGTCGCGGGTCAAAGAGGCCCATGATCGCGGTGATCTGAAAGAGGCTATGGCCGAACTCGTCCGACACTGGCGGGGACGCATGGAATGGTTCAAGGAGGTTATGCAGGAGGAGGAGCCGGAACCCGATAGTGAACCTGCCGAGGCCGACGATTTATGTGAGAACCGATTCAACCTCAGCGGCTGGACGTACGATTACGGAGACCGGGAGATTGACTTCTACGCCGTGCCCAGGGATCTGAAACCCGATCCGCACTGGTACTTCACCCACTACCTCCATTACGTAGGCAGATCCCTGGCCAAGGCATACCGGGCAACAGGGGATGAGAAGTACGCCCGGCGACTTTTCGATTACATCGGGGACGTGATTCGCAAGTGCCCGGCGGAGGACGCAGACGGAGTCGGGGATAACGACTACTTCCTTCCGGCGGCGGATGCGGACGGCGATGGTTGGCCGGACCGGCCGGGACAGGCGCAGGCCTGGGACGTGGGTACCAGCGCCTGCCAGTTGTATCTCTGGATGAGATATCTGATCCCATGCGTGGACTCACCGGCCCTGACCGACGACTTCCTCACGAGCTTCTTCAGATCGGCGCTCGAGCACATCAGGCATGTCTTCACGCAGGCCGCGGCCGCGTCGGAGATCCGCAGCAACCATTCGACGTTCCTGGCGTGCAAACTCGTCGAATGGGGGGTGTGTTTCCCCGAGTTCCGGTGCGCGAACGAGTGGACGCGCCCCGGGGTGCGCATGCTCCAGGCGATGTTCGGGCCGTACTGGAAGGGGGGCATGGTCTATCCCGATGGCTCCACGTACGAGTCGCACACGGGAGGCTACGGGACGGGGCTGATACGCACCTTGAGCGACCCGATCCGTCAGCTCCGGATGGGTCCCGGCGAGGCGCCGAAGCCGCTGATTGAAGCCCTGGAGACGATGTACGAGTGGCTCCTGTACATCACCACGCCGCTCGGGTACGCCTCGTCCATCAGCATGGTGCATCACGACCATTACGGATTCGACGTGGAAAAGGTGGGCCGTGACGCTTGGGAGGAGACGGGACGAGAGGACTTCCTCTTCATAGGCGCGAAGGGGAACGAGGGAACCCGTCCGGCCAGCACGTCCTATCCCTTTACCTCCCGGATGCCGTGCTACGGAGGGGTGTACGCGATGCGGAGCGGCTGGGATAGAGAGTCCCTGTACCTGTGCGCCAAGATGGGCCCGATGCACTACCGGCATTGCGCCAATCAGGGCCACTTCGTGGTGGATGCGTACGGCACGGAACTAATCATCGGGCCTGGGTACGCCCATGAAGGCAGCGAGTTTGAGGCATACACGGACAAGTATATGTGCGGCGATGGGATGTCGTATAACACCATCTCCGTGGACGGTACCGGTCAGAAGCAGGGGAACCGGGAGCTTTATGCCTTGAAGCAGTTGGACAACACCTGGCTGACGAATCCCCTCTTCGACTTTCTGGAGGGGAATTACGACTTCGCTTCTCAGGGGATTGGTGTGACCCACACGAGGTCCATTCTTTTCATCAAGGACGAGTACTGGCTGGTGCTGGACCGGCTAACCGGGGGAGAGGGCACGACCGGGCATCACTTCAGGATGAAGGTTCAATTGGACAAGGACCTGGAGGCCGCCTGCGAGGGGAACGAGCTTCGGGCTCGGAGCCCTTCTACCGGCGCGTCTCTTCATATTCATCAACTAACCGGGGGAGTTGATCTCCGTATTGCGAAGGGAGAGAAACACCCCAGGATCGAGGG
>JAUWMS010000331.1 GCA_030613045.1 Candidatus Latescibacterota bacterium
GAACACGGCTTCCGGATCGTCCGGGTTGTAGTCGTCCATGCGGTAGTAGAAGGCCCAGCCCGAACGGGCGAGCAATTCGACGTCGTTGTGTACGTTGCCGTCGTCCACGTACACCTCGATGGATACCACGGAGTCCGCGGGGTCGTACCGGACGATGTTTCCCGGATCGCGTGGATTTTTGTCGGGATCGTATTGATTTTTATATCGTTCGTCTAAGAAGAAGTAGGTGTTTCGGACATACTCGTAATCCCGGATGTCGTTGGAGCTTTCTTCGGCCATCCCCTTGAAGGTCTTTTTGGCGCTCGCGCCCTTCTCCTGACTTGCGATGGCCACCACGTCGAGACCGCCTATTTTGGCTTTAGTCCGGATCCCAAAGAGGCCTTTGTGCTGCGTGCTGAATCCCACAAACCGCGTGCTCGGCAGCGAGAGGGTGGTATTCCCCGCCTCGATCTCCTGGATGATCTCGTCCTCCTCGCCGTCGTATCGGATCTTAAGGGAGTTCTCCATCTCACTCAGGCGCTCGCTGTCCCGATCCACCTGCACGTGCACTTTCTCGCCCACCGTGCCTTCGATGGTGAAGCGGGACTTCTGTTCCATGTTCAGACTGGGAAATTTCGAAGCCCTTGACGTAGCTGTGGAGACCTCGCCTTCGGTCCACTGACTCTTCCCGGAAAAGCCCACGCGCTGATTCCCGGATACGGCCAGCTTGCCGCCCTGACCCACCATGCGCTGCATCAGTTTCGGAAATTTCACCGGAATCTGGATCTCCAGATCTCTTCCCTTGCGCGTGTCGCGTGCGTCTTCGGAAGATCCGAAGCGGCGTGCGGCCCAGCCGCTATGGACGGCCTCCTTCCATTGGCTGTCGAGGAAGGCGGAGAGTTCCATGGTATAGGCCGGCTCGTAGTCCCAGGCTCCCATCTTCCGGGAGATCTTCACGCGCTTGGTCTCCGGGTCCACCTCGACTTTTCGCTGCACAAACTGCTTGGAATCGGAGGGTAGATCCGCCTGCACGGACTCCTCTTTGAATTTGAGTCCGTCGCGCCCATCCCGGCTTCTGCCGAAGAACGCCTCGGCATGCAGGAGCGCGGGGTGGAAGACAAGGATGAGTAAAATAAGGGCAATCGTTCTATATAAGGGCGATGCTTTTATGACAGTTACCTCTTTTTAATGAAGAATGAGCAATGAGCAATAGGGGGATACGTGAGGTTCGGGGGTGCTGTTTTTTTTGGTTTTTATTATTCATTCCTCATCGTTCATTGCTCATTGATTAAAACAACGCTCTCCGGATATTCCGAATCGCCTGCCTCAACCGATGCTCGTTCTCCACCAGCGCGATCCGAACGTATCCTTCGCCCATGTGTCCGAAGCCCACCCCCGGGGCCACGGCGACTTCGGCTTCCCGCATAAGTTTGAGGGAAAATTCCATGGACCCCGAGGCTTTATAGGATTCAGGAATCGGAGCCCACGCAAACATCCCGGCCCTTGGCGGCTTCAGCGGCCATCCGATGCGATTCAATCCCTCCACCAGCACGTCCCGCCGGTTTTGATAAAGGGCCGTAACTTCCCGTACGCAGTCCTGGGGCCCGTCCAACGCGGCGATGGCGGCCACCTGGATCGGGGTGAACACGCCGTAGTCCATATAGCCCTTGATGCTGTAAAGCGCCTCCACGACCTGAGCGTTGCCTATGCAGAAGCCGATCCGCCATCCGGCCATGCTGTATGATTTGGAAAGGGTGAAAAACTCCACGCCCACGTCCTTGGCGCCTTTGGCCTGAAGAAAGCTGGGTGCCACGTATCCGTCGAAGGCGATGTCCGAATAGGCCATATCGTGCACCACGATGATCCCGGTGCGTTTGGCGAACGCCACAATTTCCTCGAAAAAGGCGAGATCCACTGTGGCTCCCGTGGGATTATGCGGAAAATTCAGAATCAGCACCTTGGGCCGGGGCCACAGTTCCCGGGTGATCTCCGTCAGATCCGGCACGAAGTTCGATTCCTCCCGCAGGGGGATCGTAACGATATTCCCTCCGGCGATCACCACGCCGTAGATGTGGATCGGATACGTCGGATTCGGCACGAGCGCCAGATCCCCCGGATCGAGCAGGGCTAAGGCGAGATGGGATAATCCCTCTTTGGATCCGATGGTCACCAGCACCTCGTGCTCCCAGTCCAGATCCACGTCATACAGACGCTTGTAATATCGGGCGATCGCCTTCCTGAGCGCCGGAATCCCCCGCGCCCGGGTGTACCGGTGGGACTTGGGATCCGTGGTCACCACCTCGACCAATTTATCCACAATGTGCTGAGGCGTGGGCGAATCGGGATTGCCCATCCCCAGATCAATAATATCCGCGCCTTCGTGCCGCATCCGAAGCTTGAGGTCGTTTAGTTTTCCAAAAACATAGGGGGGCAAGAGGCTCAGGCGTCTGGTGGGGGTCATGGGGTCTCCCATTGTTTCAATGCGTTGGTGATTGGTGAATCGTGAGTCGTGAGTGGGCAATAGGCAACAGGCAACAGACAATAGGTAATAGGCAACAGGCAATAGGCAATAGGCAATAGGTAATATGGGGGGCTAATGCCTAATGCCCAATGCCTATTTCCGCTTCACGTTTTTCTCCTCGTCCTTCAACAGCTTATAACTCAGACTGTCCACCAACGCTTCCCAACTGGCTTCGATGATATTCTCGGAGGCGCCGACCGTGCCCCAGACCTCTTTGCCGTCCGAGGATTCGATGAGTACGCGCACTCCCGCGGCTGTGCCGTCGGAACTGGAGAGGACGCGTACTTTGTAGTCCCGCAGATGCACGTTCCCGATCTGGGGATAGAACCGTTCCAGGGCCTTTCTCAGGGCGTTATCCAGGGCATTGACGGGGCCGTCTCCTTTGGCTACGGTGTGTTCCTCCACACCGTCCACGAGAAGTTCCACGATGGCCTCGGAGGACGATCGGCCGTCCTCGTCCCTTCGGATAATGGTTCGGAAGGATTGCGTCTCAAAGGGCGTCCGCTACGTCCCCATCACCTTGCGGGCCAGGATTTCAAAGGAACCGTTGGCGGCTTCGTACGTATATCCCTGATGCTCTTTTCGTTTTACCTCGGTCAGAATTTTTTTTACGATAGGATCCCGTTTTTCAGCGCCCGGCTTCACCTTCTTCAGCATACGGGCCACCGCGCTCCCTCCGGCCTGATCCGACAATAGAAACCGCCGCTCGTTGCCCACTCGTTCCGGATCCACGTGTTCGAAGGAGCGCGTATTTTTGAGTACTCCGTCCACGTGCGCGCCGCCTTTGTGGGCAAACGCGCTTTCCCCCACATAGGCCTGGCGGTGATCGTGGGCCACGTTGGCGATCTCGCTGACGAAGCGGGAGAGCTTCATCAATTCCCTCAATTGGGCTTCGCTTACGCAGTCTATGCCCAGCTTGAGTTTCAGGTTCGGGAGGATGGTGCACAAGTTGGCGTTCCCGCACCGCTCGCCGTATCCGTTGATCGTGCCCTGCACCTGAACGGCCCCGGCCTGCACCGCGAGGATGGTGTTCGCCGCCGCCATCCCGCTGTCGTTGTGCGTATGGATGCCGAAGGGAACGGTGAGGATCTTCTTCGTTTCGGCGATGATATCCTGCAATTCCAGAGGCATACAGCCGCCGTTGGTATCGCACAGCACGATGAGCACCGCTCCGCCTTCCTCGGCGGCTTTCAGGGTATCGAGGGCGTATTGGGGGTTGTTTTTGTACCCGTCGAAATAGTGCTCCGCGTCGTAGATGATCTCCCGGCCCGAACAGTTCAGAAAGGCGGTGGAATCCTGAATCATGCGCAGATTCTCATCGAGGGTGGTCCCGAGAACGTCGGTGACGTGGAGGTCCCAGCTTTTTCCGAACAACGCGATAACCTGCGTCTCCGCGCTCAGAAGCGTATTGAGAATCGCATCGTGTTCCGGTTTGTTCCCGGCCCGGCGGGTGCTGCCGAACGCGGTTATCTTGGCTTTTTTAAGTTCCAATTCCCTGACCCGGATGAAAAATTCCAGGTCCTTTGGATTGGTCGGATTGGGCCATCCGCCTTCGATGTAATCCACGCCGAAATCGTCCAATCTCCGGGCGATCATCAGTTTGTCCTCCAACGAGAAGGAGATCCCTTCGGCCTGTGCGCCGTCTCGCAGCGTGGAATCGTATCGGGGTAGTTCAGACATGGGATGCCTTTCGGAGAACATGCGCCACGAAGGCACAGCGGGGAACGGGCAAGAAGTGTCGAGGGGCGCACCCTATCCAAAAACAAAAAAGGTCGGGAAGTCGCCATCAACCCTTCTCAGGAGTGTAAGCAAAGTGCACCCGTTTGTCAAGATTT
>JAUWMS010000427.1 GCA_030613045.1 Candidatus Latescibacterota bacterium
GATTGCGTATAACTTGATAGTATAGGAATTTCTATTTTTGTCTTTGACTATCAGTGGCTTACAAAAGCCCGCCCGAAGGGCGCTAAGTCCTTCATATCCGAACTAGGTTCGGATATACATCCCTCTGGCTGAACTATTCTACTCCCTCTCCCCCTTTCTTTTTGGACGGATTTATAGCCAAGCTCTCCAATGGACTTTTCTTGTTCCCACGTTCCCGTGTGGGAACAAGAAGCGCCTTGACAGCGCGACGGTGGGACACACCTGCAAGTTTTGGCATAACTACACCGGCACCTCAATAAGGCGAGTGACTTCGCCCTTTACCAATTCCTAGACCGTTGCCAGGTAGGTCTCTATGGCATCTTTTATATTTTCGAGTGCTTCCTCCTCATTCGCACCTTGGGACCAGCATCCCACCAAGCCGGGACACCAGACCGCAACCCCTTCCTCCGTTTTCTTAAGGTTAACTCTGTAGTTCACCAGATTCTCCTAACATAACAGGGTGGGTAAAAAATCCTAAATCAGGAGTCATGGGTCAGGTAAACCCTGGCCCCTGCCTTTATTCCAACTGAGCCAATGCCCACTCCGCATAGTAGGCCACCGTGTCATCCGAATCTTTTAGAACCGGCTTCAGGAATTCCACCGCGTCTGCCGCATCCATCTTTCCCAAGGCAATGGCCGCGTTCCAGCGCACTTCCGGCTCGCTGTCCTTTAGCAAGGCGATCAGCGCCGGCACCGCCTTCTTCATCCCTCCCGTTCCCAATATCTGAGCCGCTCCGCCGCGGACTAATGGATTTTCGTTCCTCAGCGCCTCGATCAGTTCCCCTTCTACAGCATCTCCCACCTCCACCAAAGCGCCAACAGCCTTGATTCGACCGATGCTATCGTCGCTGCCCAAAGCATCGAACAAATACGAAATGCCCCGTCCATCGTTCATCTTGCTCAAAGACGTCGCCGCCCACAGACGAACTAAGCCATCCTCGTCTTCTTTCATCACCACCGCCAAAGATTCCACGGCCTTCTTATCTCCAATGTCCCCCAATGCCCGGGCCGCCTGCCGACGGATATCCCGCTCCTTATCCTTCAACGCATCCACCAAATCGTCCCGGATCCGCGCCAAAATGCCATCGGTCCGCTCGCGCAGCACGCGGTCTTCCCGGCTTCGCGCCTCAATCAAAAAGGGAACCGCGTGAACCCCCGCCTCCAACAGCCCGTTCTCGACACGCGGATTGATCTCCGGGTCGTCGCTGGTCAGAGCCGCCGACAAAAGCGAATTTCCCCGCTCATCGTCCATCTTGCACAAAGCAATCGCCATCTCCAAGGCGACGAAAGGATCTTCATCTTTCAACTGCCCGGCAAGCGCATCCGCCTGACCCGGCAATTCGTCGGCCACCGTCCCGATTTCACCCAGTGCCCACGCCATCTTCTTGCGCACGGCATTCGGCTGAGTATCGGCCAGATAATCGTCCAACGCCGCAACCGCCGCCTTGTATTTGAGCGTACCTAACACAACCGCGGCTCCGTATCGGATCCGATCAATCTCTTCCTGATACTCGCGAAAGTCCGCCGCCCGATACCAGGCCTCCCCCATCGCGGACGTAAGCGTCCTTGCGGCCGTGCGATCCAAATCAATCAACTTTTCTATGGCCGCCTCCCAGACTGGTGCCCCCTGCTCAGTCCACGCGATCCGGTCAATGGACTCGTCAATTCGCTTAGACGCATTGGAACAACCAGCCACAACGCCCGCTAACATTATCACCAACACCACGCTTCCCCGGACACCGCCTGCTATTTGATGCATATCCTGTCCCTCCCGAAGCCAACCTGCATCGTGCAATTACTTTATGCGTTCCGACTTTCACGGTTCCCGTTTTCTCTATCCGGAGGCGCCATCGCGGTATAGGAATCCCCGATCCCAAACGCTCCGAAATGCTCCCTATAATGCTCCCTATAAAGAAGGGGCGCGTCTGATCATACAGCTTCGCCCCCCCCTCAACACGCTGATTTGAATCAGCCACGCTAATCACTTACTAAATTCCATCTCCTCTATCCGCCGGATCTGGCTTTCTCCGCAAGCTCCAACGTATCGGTTGCGATCATCGCCTCCTCGTCCGTAGGCACGATCAACACCTTCGTTCTCGAACGATCCGTGCTCACTATCCGCTTCCCTTTTGCCTTGGGATCCTCATTCCTGGCGGCGTCCAACTCGATCCCGATCTCCGCCATATCCGAACAGATCGTTGCCCGCACGCCCGACGCATTCTCCCCGATCCCGCCGGTGAACACCAACACATCCAATCGTCCCAGCGCGGCCATATAGGCTCCGATGTTCTTCTTTATCCGATACGCAAATATTGCCAGTGCAAGCTGCGCCCGCCAGTTCCCGTCGGATGCCGCCTCCTGCACTTCCCGCATATCATTGCTCACGCCGGAGATTCCCAGCAACCCGCTCTTCTTGTTCAGAATAGCGACGACCTCTTTGATGCTCAGATTCTCCTCCTGCGCCAGAAAAGGAAGGATCGCCGGATCGAGGTCCCCCGAGCGCGTACCCATCACCACGCCCTCTAACGGCGTAAATCCCATACTCGTGTCCACGGACTTCCCGCCCCGCACCGCGGTGATGCTGCACCCATTTCCCAGATGACAGGTCACCATATTCAGAGCCGTGATGGGCTGCTCCAAAAATTCAGCCGACTTTTGAGCCACGTACCGGTGCGACGTGCCGTGAAATCCGTATCTTCGGATGCGATGTTTCTCATAAAATTCGTAGGGCAGGGCATACAAGTAGGCGTAAGGAGGAAGCGTTTCGTGGAAGGCTGTATCGAAGACCGCCACCTGCGGCACTTCGGGAAGCAGGCTCTCCGCCGCTTCGATGCCCATCAGATTGGGCGGATTGTGCAACGGAGCCAGGTGGCCGTATTCGCGGATCACCTTGATCACCTCCTCCGTAATCAGCGTAGATTCGGAGAACTTTTCGCCGCCGTGCACCACGCGATGACCGATCGCGAAGATCTCCGAGATGTCCCTGAGCGCGCCGACTTCTTCATCCAAAAGAATTTTAACGACCAGATCAAGTCCTTCCCGATGATCCTGGACCGCCTGCCGGATCGCCGTCCTTCTCCCACCCGCCTGGTGGGATAACACAGACTCCGCTTCTCCAATACGTTCCAAAACGCCCCTCGCCAGCACCGTTCCCTCGGGCATCTCGAAGAACTGGTATTTGATCGAGGAACTTCCGCAATTGACGACTAAAATCTTCATAAATCTCCTCTTTCGCCGCTATGTGCGCGAAGAAAACCAGGAGAAGCTCTTCGTGTGCCTTCGCGTCCTTCGTGGCGGGCACTATGCCTTGATGATTCCTTCATGTGTACTATCATGCAAAACATTCCTCGTATCCACGACC
>JAUWMS010000047.1 GCA_030613045.1 Candidatus Latescibacterota bacterium
CCATGCATGGTTGGCGCATCGCAGGACGGTTCGTCTCTTTCCCGATCTGCGAGGAGTGGATTACGTAGTATTGGATACGCATCGGCCCTTGTGTTTGCTGTATCAGCCGGCCACGCGGGAAGCCTTTTTCGGGAAATTGAATGAAATTCGGAAAAATTTTGAGACGGTGGTGGATTGGGATGGTTTTTTGATTTTGCGAAGAGCAGGGATCAGGGATTAGGGGGCAGGGGTCAGGGATCGGAGGTCGGAGGTCGGGGGCCAGAAGTCAGAAATCAAGAATCAGAGGCCAGAAATGGAAAAAACCTTACGAACCACTCACCACTCACCACTCACCAATCACCAACAACCAATCACCAGTCACCACTCACCAGTCACCACTCACCAATACACTATATTTAAGAAAGTAGATACGCTTGTTTGGATAGCGGCCTTATTTGCAGGTCTGTGGCTAATGGGCGTCGGGCTGAACACCCAGCTTTACGTAGGGGATGAGGTTTTTCATTATCGGCTGGCCAAGGCCATTTATGCCGGGCCATGGCGGCCTTTGTACGATCCGCTCATTCATTCGTCCGGGATCGCGAAGTTCGATTACGTCAATGCGATGCTGTGGCATACGCTGTTGGCGATCTTGTGGAAGCTGACGGGGGTCTCCTTTGCGGTGGCCCAGGCTTACCAAGCGGGCTACTATGTGCTTTTGGTGGTGGGCACCTATCTTCTGGCAAAAACGTTGTACGACAGGAAAATGGGGCTGGTCGCCGCCATGATCGTGGCCACGGTGCCGATGATGGTGAGCTTCAGCGTGCTGTTTTACATGGATATTCCGGTCACGGCCCTGTCGGTATTTTGCTTGTTTCTGATCGCCAAAAGACGCTATCGGTGGGCAGGCGCGTTTTTGGGATTGGCTTTTCTCACCAAGCGGAACGCCTATTTACTGGCGCCGGGTTTCACGTTTCTGGCGGTCTATTTCGGAAATCCGGGATGGAAGGAGCGGGTCAAAAGGGGGCTTTCTTTTCTCGTTCCTTTGGGGGGGATCGTACTTCCGGAGTTCTGTTTCAGATATTACAAATTCGGGACCTTGACGGGATTTACGGAGATCGAGCCGATCTATCCCAACCCTCCGCTCGATCGCAATTGGCTGGTGGCCGGCGCAGGCAATCCGCTCAGTTGGGTCCAATACTTCGGGATCGTGCTCCTTCTTCTCATGGTGGTGTACGTGGTCCGAAGGGCGTACAGCAAACGGGACCTTTTTCTCTGGATTTCTGTCGCCGGTTATGTGTTTTTTTACCTGATCTCGTTTCGGGGCTGGTACGATGTGCGGTATCTTGCGCCGGTGACGCCTTTTGTGGCCGTGTTGGCTGCGAAAGGGTGGGCCGGACTTCGGAGTCGATACGTTAAGGGAGTGCTGTTGGGGATCGGACTGTTGCAATTCGGGGCGGTTTCGTATTACGTGTACGTGCATAGACAGATTCCGCCCGCGGTGCAGGAGGGCTTCGAGTACATCCGGGCGCATACGACCGAGGACGAGCGGATTATGTATCCGGAGGTAAATCTTGCCGAGTGGACGGGGCGACCGATGATGTGGCGAAGCCGGATTTCGTTGGTGGAGCTTCCCTATCTCTTCTGGAAGGCGGATGCTGAGGAGGCGGGGCGTATCCTGAACCGATATGGAATCGGTTATATTCTGGTTCAAAAGTCCCGGATATACGACGACAGCAAGGCGCATCATTTGGGGGGATATCCCCAATCGTTTGTTAAGAAGTTGCCTGCATTCCCATTCTTGAAGCTGGTCTTTGAGAACGAGGCGCTGAGTTTATGGAGGATGGATGAAAAGGCGAAGACGAAAAAGGGGCGGGAAGACGAGGTACGGTTTCGGTTGAAATCCACGCTGCCTTAGCGAGCATGTCGTTGCGATCTTTAATGGACGATCGGGGAATGGTTAAAGGGGCTGAAATGAGGGAAAAATGGGACGATTACTGGAATAGAAATGAGCGTACAAGATTCACCAGGGTGAGTTGGTCCAAGAGGAGGATCATTGGCATTTTGGATGAGTACGTTAAGGATGGTTTGGTGGTGCTTGATGCTGGCTGTGGGTCGGGATTTTTTTCCAATTATTTTATATCCAGCGGATGCCGTGTATATTCCTTAGATTATTCCGCGCGTGCTTTAGGCGTGGCAAGAAGGTTGACAAGAGACAGGTCTGAAAGTTACTTACAGAGAGATCTATTGGATAAACGCCTGACTGAAGAGTTTGAGCATTATTTTGATATCATATTTACCGATGGATTGTTTGAGCATTTCCCGGAGGATAGCCAGAGAAATATCCTCGATGGGTTTGTAACGATGAAGAAAGAAGACGGGTTGATAGCCACTTTTGTACCGAACAAGTTCACCTTGTGGACCTTGCTCAGGCCGTTGTTTATGCCGCAGATTAAAGAGGTTCCTTTCACTCTAAGCAGGTTAAAAAGCCTGCATTCCAGATGTCAAATACTCAGGAGCGGCGGGTTAAATATTTTACCTGTTCGGCACTCTCCTGACAAACTAATTGGCCGATATTTTGGCATGCTTCTTTATATAATCTGCACATAGTTAGTTAGTGCGTGATGAGAAAGAGGAACACAACGTTCCATCCGAGAAGAAGAGCGAAAAGATGGGGAATGGAAAGCCGAATGTCCAAACAAAATTTATGGGAGTGTGTTCTATTGTCATCCCCGCGTACAACGCCGAACAGACGATTGCCGAGGCTGTCGCAGCTTGCCTGGCCCAGGATATTCCGAACGACGAGCTGGAGGTGATCGTGGTGGACGACGGCTCCACCGACGCTACGGCCCGGATCGTCCGGGAATTTCCGGTGCGGGTTCTCCGTCAGGAAAATGCGGGGCCGGCGAAAGCGCGAAATGCGGGTTGGCGGGCGGCTCGGGGGGAACTTATTTGTTTTACGGATGCGGACTGTGTGCCGCATCCGGATTGGGTCTCCAAATTGATGGCGGCGTACGACGGGGAAGGACGGATCGGGGCGGTGGGCGGAAGTTACGACATCGCCAATCCGGGAAGTTTGCTGGCGGAATGTGTGCATCAGGAGATTGTCTCCCGGCACGCGGGGATGCCTCGCAAGGTCAGGGCATTGGGGGCATATAATCTTTCTGTGCGGAGATCCATCCTAAAGGAGATCGGAGGATTCAGCGAGGCGTATCGTTTCGCCAGCGGGGAGGACAACGATCTGTGCTACGAGATCATAAAGCATGGCTATGGGCTGATTTTTGAGCGGGAGGCGCTGGTGGCGCATCATCATCCGGAGCACCTCGGACGGTATCTCAAGGAGCAGGCGCGGCACGGATACTGGCGGGTGAAGCTCTACGAGCGGCATCCGGCTATGATGCGGGGGGACGATTATACGTCGCGGAAGGATATAGTGGAGCCTCCGTTGTGTTTGGTGGTATTGGGAGCGTTGGTTTTCATCCGGGCGCCGGTTATGGGCTGGATTTTTGCGGGCGCGTTGCTTTTGGATGTGGGATTGCAGTTCGGGATGGCCTGTCGGATTTGTCGGAGGGAGCGGCGGCTGAAGTTTGCGTATTTGGCATGGGTGACGTTTTTAAGGGGTTTTGCGCGGGGGTTGGGGATGTTGTGGGGGGTGGTGAGACGGGTTATTGGGTTTCTCTGGCCTCTTGGTACGGCACGCTTATGATGGAAAGTAAACCGTTCTTGTTGTAAACTATTTTTGGTTTACTAATGAGTAAACCAAAAAAGGAGTAAACCAATAAAGTTTACTGAGGGGAGGGCTTTGATGCGTCCGGTTTTTCCAGTGGGCGTTCCGGTGACCGGAGAGGATCTGATCGGAGGGGACAAGTTTTTCGGGAGTATTTGAGGTTGATGGAAGAGGAAGAGATTTAGAAATGTCGTAACCCAAAGTCCATAGCAAATTCCTTCCAAGCCTCAGGGGAAAGCAGGGAAAGGCTTTGATATTTGGGCTTTGAAATTTGACATTCTTTTGGCATTTGGGCGCTGCAATTGGGTATTCCTATGGAACAAAAAACCCTCATCATTATCCCGGCCTATAACGAGGCCGCCTCCATCCGGGAGGTGATCACCGGTCTGAAGGCCAGCGTGCCGCGTGCGGATGTGCTGGTGGTCAACGACGGCTCAAGGGATAACACGTCGGAGATCGCGCGAAAAGAAGGGGCGATGGTGCTGGATCTGCCCTTCAATATGGGGATCGGCGCGGCCGTGCAGACGGGTTTTTTGTTTGCGGAGCAGCGGGGATACGATGCGGCGGTGCAGGTGGATGGAGACGGCCAGCATGATCCGGCGGACGTTCCCGCGCTGCTGAAGGAACTGTTTGAGACCGAGGTCAACGTGGTGATCGGGTCGCGGTACCTTCGGAGGAATGGGTACGTCTCGACCATACTGCGGCGGATCGGGATTCGCTTCTTCGCGTTTTTTCTCTTTCTGTTGACTCGAACCTACGTCGGCGATCCCACGTCGGGATTCCGGGCCATGGATCGCGAGGCCATCCGTTTCTTTTCGGCAGGGTATCCGTCGGATTATCCGGAGCCGGAGGCGTTGATCCTGCTGCATAAGAAGGGGCTGAAGGTGGCCGAGGTGCCGGTGACGATGCGCCCGAGAAGCGGGGGATCCTCTTCTATCAGGTTGGCCAAAGCGTGCTATTATATGTTCAAGGTGACGCTTTCCGTGGGTATGGGGATGTTCAAACGGGTGGAGTAAAGACGGGTGAGTGGTGATTGGTGATTGGTGACCCGATTTCGGATTGCGGATTGACCTCTCCGTCCCACTCACCACTCACCACTCACCACTCAATACTCACGGTTTTTTTGAGGAGGCGCACCATGTTTTCCAGACTCCAGTTGGTTTTTGTGGGAAGTTCGCTGCTCCTCTTGTTGGTGCTGTTCGAGTTGATTCGACGGCGAAAGCTGGAGGAGCGGTATGCTTTGCTGTGGATCATCACGGGAGGGGCTTTTTTAGTGGTGTCCCTCCGGACGAGTATCCTGGATCGGATCGCCGGACTCCTTGGGGTGCTCGTTCCGGCCAATGCCTTGTTTCTGTTCGGACTGGTGTTTATGATCGTCCTGGTCTTGAGCTTGACGATAGTGCTGTCGGCTCTGACGCGCAAAAACGATCGGCTGAGTCAGCGGCTGAGCTTGCTGCAATTTGAGGTGGAGGAGTTGAGGGCAGAGAGAAAGTGAGCAAGTGGGAGAGGGACGAATGGATGACCCTTCGAACTGAGGAGACCATGAGTCAAGGAGATCAGAAAATGAATAACCAGGAGGCTGGGAAGATGAAGGGACAGTCTCCCCCTCTCCCCCTCTCCCCTTCTCCCCATCGGGAGGATGGGATAGGACGGGGGAGGTTTCATTGGCTCGCTTTGGGCGTGATAGTGGTGTTGGCGCTGGGAATCTATGCCAATGCCATGCACGCGCCGTTTCAGTTCGACGATGCGGAGAGTATTGACAAAGTGCGCACGTTCGATCATATCGGGCGCTTGTGGAAACAGCCCACCCTGTATAAACACCGGATCGTTCCGTATCTGACGCTGGCGGTGGATTATCGCTTGTGGGGACATCGTACGTTCGGGTATCATCTGTTCAACGTGGTCGTGCATGCCTTGAATGCCTTTCTGGTCTATCTGATCGCCATCAGGCTGTTGGGATATGAGTTGCTGAGAAAAAATTGGGATGGCAAATTGGAGGAGGGACAATCCGAAATCCGAAATCCGAAATCCGAAATTGGAGAGGAGCAGGCGCTGGGAGGTTTGGGGGAGGCGCGCACCAGGCACATGTTGGCCCTGATGATTGCCCTGCTTTTCCTGGCGCATCCCTTGCAAACCAATGCGGTGACGTATATTGTTCAGCGGATCGTGTCGCTGGTAACATTTTTTTATTTTTTGTCGTTCTATGCGTTCATACGGGCCTATCCGCCCGGAGAGAAAATCGGAAGGATGCGGAAGGCCCTGTGGCTCGCGGGAAGTTTTGGGGCGTTCTTTTTGGCGCTGTGGTCCAAGGAGATTGCGGCGACGCTGCCGGCGGTGGTTTTGCTGTATGTGTTCCTGTTCGTGGTGGCGGATCGAAGACGCTTTTTGCTGAAGGGGGCGTTGTATCTTCTTCCCGTAGCCCTCGTGGTGGGCGTGATCGGACTCTCCTACCTGCATCAGCATATTCCCTTGCTGCCCAAGTGGTCGGAGCCGGCCGGGGGATTTTATTGGGGCGTCAAACAGAATATATACACGCAGATAAACGTGGTGGTCGG
The DNA here is from genome assembly GCA_030613045.1 of Candidatus Latescibacterota bacterium. GTDB lineage: Bacteria > Latescibacterota > 4484-107 > 4484-107 > 4484-107 > 4484-107. The sequence continues at coordinate 6,259 of JAUWMS010000047.1, forward strand.
GTATATAAAGCTGTTGCTTTTCCCGTTTCCCAGGTTTATGAATATAGACCGCGATGTGCCCCTTGTGGAGACGTTTTGGGGAGGGCCGACCGTGCTCTCGGCGCTGATTCTGATCGGACTGTTTTTGGGAACGCTGTGGCTCGCCAAGCGCTCCAGAGTGTTGGCTTTCGGTATAGGCTGGTTTTTTATTGCGCTGATCCCTTCGTCGAGCGTGTGGCCGATTTGGGATTTGATGGTGGAATACAGGACGTATTTGCCCGGATTCGGATTCCATCTCGTTTTGGGATCGGTCGTTTATCTCGCGGCGCATTCGGTCGTGGCGCGCAAAGGGATTCGACGGGCATGGATCTGGGCCCCTTTCGGGGTATTACTGATTCTGTATGCCGCGGGGACGATCCAGAGGAACCGGGTGTTTGGCGACGTGTATGGCTTGTGGAAGGACGCCGCGCTCAAGTCTCCGAACAAATGGCGTCCGCACAATAATCTCGCGGATGCGTACGAACAGGTCGGAAACTATGAGGAGGCGCTCGAGGAATATCGAACGGTCTTAAAGTTGGACCCGGGCCGGATGCGGGCGTATTACGGATTGGGAAACGTATATCACGCGATGGGGAGACCCGAGGAGGCGATTGCCGACTACCAGCGAGCCATCGCGGTGGACTCGACGTTTGCGTTGTCTCATAATAATCTGGGGATTGTGTACGACGAATTAGGCCGGTCGGACCTGGCGGAGGAGGAATACGGGAAGGCCTTGAGGCTCAAGCCGGATTTTGTGAAGCCTTACAATAATCTGGCGATCCTTTACGCCCAGCGCGGAGAGTTAGAGCGGGCGAAGGGGACCATCGCGCGCGCCATACGGCTGGATCCGAGGTATGCTATCGGCCATCACACGCTTGGAAAGATCTATGCGCTCCAGGGGAAGTGGGAGCAGGCGGGACTTGCATTCGAGCGGGCGGTGAACGTGAAGCCGGATTTCTTGGAAGCCTGGTGCGATCTGGGGGATGTTTACAGCGCACAAGGGGGGATTGGCAAAGCGGAGGAGGCGTACCGCAAGGCTTTGGGAGTGGCCCCTCGTTCGAGTCGGGTGCACAGGGCGCTTGGGATGCTGTATCTTCGCTCTTTGAAAGACCCGGAGAAGGCGCTGGACCATTTCCGAAAGGCCCTGACGTTCGATCCGGAGGGATTCGATGCGGAGGCGATGAGGCGGCTGGTGCGGGCTTTGGAGGAAAAGATAGGGCAGGAGACGGTGTCCGGAACGAAATGAAAGCCGCTACCCGTCATGGCAGCGCGCGCTATGCCCCTCCGTTTTTTTTGAAAAAGGTGACTCAACGCACAGAAAATAGAGCGCATTGTTCTTAATTTTACGTTGAATTCAGCAACGAACCTTCCCGGATTCGGAGAGGCTTCCCGAAGCAAGACTTGAAGAGGCGAGGACTTGCAATGTAAATTGGGTAGAGTATTCCCTCTCGAAAATATCTATGTCGCCCCCTCCACACACACAAAAGATGTATCAAAATCCTTTCTTTGTGCGTCCCTTAGAAAAAACTTCCTGTGCCTTGAAGCGAACCGGAAATTTTTCCCCCACCGTTTCCCCAAAATGGCTGCGAGTTGAACCGGCAAAAAAATGAGCCGCTCGCAGATGTACGAAAAACGAGGGAACGCCGCTTCGCTCGCAACGATAAAAATAGCGTTCACAGTGTCAATGCAAGGCGCGAAGAGACGAAGCAATCTCATCGGATAAACCTTTTGCAAGCGCCTCAAAGACGGGGTTTTTCCAAAAAGGGCAGCCGGATGCGTGGAAGAGATGAGGGGCTTGTGTAACGGTCTGGCATATAAGTTGCTTATATCAACGTATTATTTGGATTTCTTTACCTTAACCGTAAACGGAACAAGATGAAATTCACGCCTGATTTTCATCCTCAGAGATGGGCAAACTCCGCGTGATAGGAAGGGCATTACAGACAGGAAGGGATACAGGCAGGAGATTATTTGGGTTCAGTGGACAATTTTTTTCTGGATTTTTGAAAAAACCGCTTGACAAAATAGAAAATAGGTATTATTTTCACGTAGATTATCTTTTTGGGGGGGGACATTCCCTGCACTTCACTTTTTTGACCAAAAAAGCAAAAAAATACTTGACATAGGCATCATACTTTTATATACTTGCTCTCATACGCGGAGAGCTTTTTGACTTCTGTGGTTCGCCTGAGAGTTCAGACGTCCGAAGTCTTATTTTCTCTAAAGGTTTATTCACTATCTGGCGATAGAAGGGGGTGATGGAAAGGAAGCCATGGACGATGTTTCTTCGAGGATGATGGAATATTTTAACTAAGAAGATCTAAAATACAGAAAGGAGGGATGAAAAAAGGATAGGGAGTGATGTCGGTGCATAGCGGTGGGTTCTCCGACACGGAGGTGCGCTATGTAAAGACAAAGTGGAAGAGGAGAGAACAGGATTTCTCTCCGCAGTGGTTGTGTTTCATTCGTAACTTCCTTACTCTAACAGAAAGGGAGGGGGAGATGAATAAGAAAACAATTGTCAGTTTGATGCTGGCATTTGTGCTGACGGTCGGGTTGAGCGCGGTTGCAAGCGCGCTTACCGTGTATAGCAGCACGGTTACCGAGGCGGATACCTCGGCATACGGCATAGTGGGCATTGGCGGGCAGATCATCGTCAAGGTTGTACCTAGTGCCACCACTAAGCCGGACTCGGTCGAGTATCTGGTCTTTGATAATTCGACCAATTCGGTCGCTCTCAGAGACGTTATACCGATTGCCGTGACTTCGGGGACGGCTACGCCTGCCGACTATGCTTGGATGCAGGCCGATAGCCTTGTGTGGTCGAACAGCAATTACGTGTGGTACTATACGCTGGATCCATTGGCCACAGCCTATCCGGATTCAGCCTATCAGGTTAAGGTCCGGCTTTACCTGACGGCGGATGGATGGGGAAATTACAAAACGGCCAGCACGGTGATGATGCTGGATGGGAGTCGTCAGGTTACCGATGATATGGTCGAGAGCGTTGACAGTTCTCCTGCCATAACGGATACCCTGAAGATCGGCGATTCGCTGACGGCTACAGTGGTGGTCAAATCTGCGGCATCGAGCTTGCTCGGCCAAGAAACTGGAAACGAACGGCTCGACACGGTGGTCTTCTACGTCAGTAAAGAAGGTGTGGACACCGCAGCGGACGGGATACGCCAGGAGGTCACGGTTACTGAATTCCCGGTCGATACGGTGAGCACTACGATCACCATAGGCGACGGTGCTCTTGAGGATCTGCAGCTGTACCAAGTCTATGGGTTCGTGAAGGATCTCAGTGGGAACCTGTCCGGAACCACCTATGGCGTTCTGCCCTCAGGCAAGGGAGCGCCCGTTTCCTTCTATGCGGATGGCAAGCCCCCCGCGTTCAGTGCGGTGCATCCCGCAGCCAACGGGTACTTTACGGATCTGGATGCCAATGATATAGCCGATTCCTCCTTCACGTTCACTCTGAGCGAGGACTGCGACTGGGTGAAGGTGACTTGGACCCCTGCAGGCGGCGGCACGGCTATTGACACGACGCTCTCTACTGCCTCCTCTGGGATTTATACCTTCGGTGTCAGTGGTACAGCTTTCCCCGCTGACTTGGGAGAAGGTGTCTATGACATCAAGATTGAGGCAGAGGACCTGTCCGGGAACACGGCGACTCCGAAAGAGATCGCGAATGTCACGTATGATAAGGCGGATGTGACGTTCGATGAACTCTTCCCGCAGGATGTCGCTACAGCAGGTGCTTCCGGGATTGACACGTTGAACTACGATGTGGGCAAGGTTATGTTCGCCTTGAGTGAGGCGGCAGATAGCGTCGGGATCAAGTATGAGAATATCGGTACCGT
>JAUWMS010000572.1 GCA_030613045.1 Candidatus Latescibacterota bacterium
GCGGAGGGCGCTCGAAGGGGCACAGACGGCGTGCGCGGCGGTGCAGGCGGCTTTGGAGAGCGCGGCCGCGCTTGGAGCTTCGGGGAAGCGGCTGTCCGAGGTCAAGGCAAACTCAGCGACGATGAGCGCGGTTCTGGAGGAAGCGCAGGCTGCGTGGGATAAGGGGGATTTCAATGCGGCGCGGGAGCAAGCGAAACCCGTGAAAGACAAAGCCTCTCAGCTTGCGGATGAGGTGATGGGCGCCGCGGAGGGGGCGGTGTTGAAGGCCGATCCGGACGATCTCCGGGAGGTGGCGGTCATTCAGACGACGTTCGGACGGATCGTGTTCAAGTTCCTGCCGAAGGACGCGCCCAACCATGTAAAGAATTTCAAGAAGCTGGCCAAGATGCACTTTTATAATGGGACTACGTTCCACCGGCTGATCCCCGGATTTATGATTCAGGGAGGCGATCCCAATACCAAGGACGATAATCGCGCCAACGACGGTTTGGGCGGTCCCGGATATACGATCAAGGCCGAGTTCAACGCCCGCAAACACGTGAGAGGCACGGTCTCCATGGCGCGAGGCCCCGATCCGAACAGCGCTGGAAGCCAGTTCTTCATCTGCGTGGCGTCTGCCTCTCACCTGGATCGGAGCTACACGGCCTTCGGTCAGGTGACCGAGGGGATGGATGTGGTGGACAAGATTATGAAAGTGGATAAGGATCGAAAAGGGAATCCCCGCAAGAAGGTGGAGATGACGGTTTCTATTGTAGATCGTTCGAAGGCGTCTAAGTAGAAAGGCAGGGGTCAGGGATCGGGGATCAGGCCCCTCCTCGGGTCGAGCCTTTATCCGGGAATGTCCGAACAAAGAAAGCCGCTCTGAGTATAAGAACTCAGAGCGGCTTTTCTTTTCACCAATCACCCTATCCCTTGAACGCATCCCGCGTCCGCTTATAGAAGCCCTCTTTCCCTTTCGGCGCAAAACTGTGCTCGTACGACGCCAGTTCCCGAAATAGGCGTTTCTCCTGTCCGTTCAGCTTTTCGGGCGTCCACACCAGCACCAGCACCAATTCGTCGCCCGTTCGGTATCCATGCAGCTCGGGAATGCCTTTCCCGCGAAGCCTCAACACTTTCCCGGATTGAATGCCCGCGGGGATCTTCATCCGCGCCCGTCCGGTGAGCGTGGGGACTTCCACCTCGTCGCCCAACGCGGCCTGGCTGAAGCCGATCGGCAGCGTGTACAAAATATCGTCTCCGTGCCGCTCGAAATAGTCGTGCTCTGCTTCGGCGACATAGACGATCACATCCCCGGGCGGTCCTCCTCGCGGACCTGCGTTTCCCTGTCCCCGCATAGGAATGTAATTGCCCGAACTTACCCCGGCCGGAATCCGCACCGCGATGGTCTCCACATGCTCCAAGCGCCCCTGTCCTCCGCACGTCGGACAGGCTTCTTCGATGATTTTTCCCTCTCCATGGCACTGGGTGCACGTCACCACGTTCACCATTTGTCCGAACAGCGAACGGGACATCTGTCGCAACTGGCCGCTCCCATGACACATCGGGCAGGTCTTCAGCGCCGTTCCTCT
>JAUWMS010000062.1 GCA_030613045.1 Candidatus Latescibacterota bacterium
CTGCGGGAAATCATGGAATCCGAGGAATTTGTAAATTCACCCGCCAACATTCCGCTTGCCCTGGGGAAAACCATCGCAGGAGACCCCTTCTGCGCGGATCTGGCTGCCATGCCGCATCTGTTGATCGCCGGGGCCACGGGAAGCGGCAAATCGGTGTGCATCAATACCTTGATTTCCAGCATCCTTTTCAAGTCTTCGCCCGAGGACGTGCGCTTCATTATGGTGGACCCCAAAATGCTGGAATTGTCCATGTACAACGACATTCCCCACCTGATGACCCCGGTGGTCACGGATCCGAAAAGAGCCTCCGAGGCCCTCCGATGGGGCGTGGCTGAAATGGAAAAACGCTATCGCAGCATGGCCCAGTTGGGCGTGCGCAACATCGAGGAATACAACAGCCGCCTTGCGGTCATGCGTTCCGAGCTTCGGGACGACGACGATCCTCAGGTGACACTGCCCGCTCCGTTGTCCTATATCGTGGTGATCATAGACGAGTTGGCTGATCTGATGATGGTCGCCTCCAAAGACATCGAGGACTCCCTGGCTCGTTTGGCGCAGATGGCCCGGGCCGTGGGCATCCACATCATCATCGCCACCCAGCGTCCTTCGGTGGATGTGATCACCGGAGTCATCAAGGCCAATTTCCCCACCCGCATCGCCTTCCAGGTCGCCTCCAAAGTGGACTCGCGCACCATTCTTGACGCCAACGGCGCCGAAAATCTCCTCGGACGCGGAGATATGCTCTTCCTTCCTCCGGGCATGCCCGCGCCGATCCGCATTCACGGGGCGTATGTCTCCAGCGAAGAGAGCGAACGGCTCGTCAAATTTCTTAAAAAACAGCGGATCGAGGCACAGCAGGTGGAAATCTTCGACGAAGAAGGAGGAGACCTCTCTTTGGAGGCTTCCGAAGGCCGGGACGAACTCTTCGATGAAGCGCTCGAATTGGTCGTCCGCCACCAGCAGGGCTCCACCTCTTTCCTCCAGCGCCGTCTCAAAATCGGGTATGCGCGCGCCGGACGCCTGATGGATCAGTTGGAATCCGCCGGCATCGTCGGGGCGGCCAATGGAAGCAAAGCGCGTGAGGTGCTCGCGGATGAAAGCTATTTGATGGATGACTTCTAAAACGTGAAGCGTGAAACGTGAAACGTAAGGGAGAGGACGCGGGACGGTTTGGTTTTCTCTGCGTCCTCTGTTCCTTTGCGGTGAGAAATCGGCCCGATGAGAACACTTGCTGTTTCAGCAATTACGCAGGCGGTGAAAACACTTTGTGTGGATGCCAATGTCCATCTCGGTGACGATGTGGTGAAGGCGCTGCAAAAGGCTATCCCGAAGGAGTCCTCTGAGTTGGCGCGATCTATCCTGTACCAGCTTGTGGAGAATGCGCAGATCGCGGCCTCAGACGAGGTGCCGCTCTGTCAGGACACCGGATTTGCGGTCTTTTTTGTGCGGATCGGAGGGGACGTGCGTGTGGACGGCGACCTCGGAGAAGCGATCCAGGAGGGGGTTCGACAGGGCTATCGGGAGGGATACCTGCGTAAGTCCATCGTGGGCGATCCCCTCCGCAGAACGAACACCGGAGACAATACCCCGGCGGTCATCCATTACGATCTCGTGCCCGGGGACCAAATCGAAATCCTCTTCACTCCCAAAGGCGGAGGAAGCGAGAATATGAGTGAAGTCCGGATGCTTCGTCCCGCCGACGGGATCGAGGGTGTCCGGACGTTTGTGGTAGATCGGGTGCGGCGATCCGGAGGCAATCCATGTCCTCCGCTTATCGTGGGCGTGGGCATCGGAGGCACGTTCGAGAAATGCGCCGCACTCTCCAAACGCGCGCTCTTTCGCTGGGTCGGAGCCCGAAATCCCGATCCGTTCTATGCGGACTTAGAGGAGCAGTTGTTGGAGGAGATCAACGCGCTCGCCATCGGCCCGCAGGGATTGGGAGGACGCACCACCGCCTTGGACGTGCACATCGAGGTGTTTCCCTGTCACATCGCCAGCCTTCCCGTGGCCGTCAATCTGCAATGCCATGCGGCGAGGCACGGGCGGGCGGTGCTTTGAAATTTGGGCTTCAGAGGCAAAGAAATGAGCCAATGAGAAAACACAAGCTGCTAAAAAATTGCTTTCCGGATCGAAGAACATCCGATTTTCAGAAGCAAAAACATGTGCAGAGGCATTCGGTTTTAGATTGGCACGTATCAAAGGCAGTCATCATATTTACGTGCATCCCGATGTCCCGGAACGGGTGAACCTCCAGGATATTCATGGAAAGGCAAAGCCATATCAGATCAAACAATTATTGCAAATTATAGAACGGTATAACCTTCGGATGGAGGATGAAAAATGAAAGAATATCATATCAATGTCTTCTACAGTGAAGAAGACGAAGGGTATATTGCGGATATCCCCGATTTGAAGTATTGCTCTGCTTTTGGTCCGACTCCGGAAAAAGCGCTGCAAGAGGTATTGACGGCAAAAGAAGCGTGGCTCGAATCCGCCTTTGCCACCGGGAAACCCATACCAGCCCCTCGTTATCGGCCAGTGATCTATCAAGTTGCGTGAATAGAACATTCTAACAAATATCCGGGAAAACAGCTTCTATGCTCCACCTAACCACACCACTGTCTTCAGCCACCGTCCGAAGCCTCCACGCTGGGGATCAAGTCCAATTGAGCGGGGTGCTCTACACAGCCCGTGACGCGGCCCACCAAAGGCTCGTTGCTTTGCTGGATCGTGGAGAGGAGCTTCCCTTCGATCTTGTTGGACAGGTGATCTACTACGTGGGGCCAAGTCCCGCGCCGCCGGGGAAGGTCATCGGTTCCGCCGGGCCGACCAGCAGCTACCGGATGGATCCATATACCGTCCCTCTCCTTGAGAGAGGTTTGAAGGGAATGATCGGCAAAGGCGAACGGGGAGAGGAAGTGGTTCAGGCGCTCAAGGAACACCATGCGGTATATTTTGCGGCAGTAGGCGGAGCCGGTGCGCTCCTCGCTCGATGCATCAAGAAATCGGAAATCATAGCGTACGAAGACCTCGGCCCGGAGGCCATCCGGCGCTTGGAGGTAGCGGATTTCCCCGTGATCGTAGCGCAGGACAGCACCGGGGGAAATCTGTATGCCTCACGTAAAACGTAAAACGTGAAATACGAACCACGGAACAACACAGAATAGTTTTATATTTTTCCGTGTGTTTCCGTGGTAAGACGTTCATGTGGTGAGACGTCCATTCAGTGGAGCACCGAAATGCAGATGAACCCCGAATCCCTGAAGCAAGACGTGATGTTTGAAACGCATTTGCGGAGCTTCCATTTTACCTTTTGCACCACATGGGGGCTGTTCAGTCCCAAGGGCATAGACGCAGGCACGCGGTTATTGATCGAGCACCTTGAGGTGGGTAAACGCGACGTGTGTCTGGATCTGGGATGCGGATACGGCCCCATCGGCCTTGTGATGGCAAAATTGGCTCCGAAGGGCAAGGTAATACTAATTGACAAAGATTTTGTCGCGGTCGAATATGCAGGGAAAAATGCCGCGCGCAACGGATTGGACAATACAAAGGCACTTCTAAGCAACGGCTTCAGCCACGTTCCAGACATCACGTTCGACGTGATCGCCTCCAATCTTCCCGCCAAGGCGGGCAAGGAACTCCTCGCTCTTATGATGATGGAATCCAAGCATCGCCTCAAGAAAGGGGGTAAGTGCTACGTGGTCACCCTTTCGGGTCTGAAGCCCTACATCAAGCGAACGTTTATGGCGGTTTTCGGGAACTACAAAAAAGTCAAACAAGGAAAAACGCATACAGTGTCGTTGGGAATGGCGTGAAAACAATGAAGAATGTCCACACCCTCCGCACCAATCACCACTCACCAATCACCAATTTTTGCGCCTTTTTAGACTTTGCGGTGAGCATTTGAAAAGAGAGGATAATACGACAGATGAAGGATAGTATCGCCAAAGCAGCCGTGCTGATCAAGGCGCTGCCCTATATTCAGTCCTTTAAGGACAAAATCGTGGTCATCAAGTACGGGGGAAGCGCGATGGCCGGGGACGGATCACCGGATACGATTCTGCAGGACGTGGTATTCATGGCCACCGTCGGGATGCGCCCGGTGATCGTGCACGGCGGCGGGAAGGAGATCAGCCGGCGGATGGCGGAAGTGGGGATGACGCCGAAGTTCGTACATGGCCTGCGGGCGACGGACGAACGCGCGATGGAGATCGTGGAGGATACCCTGTTCGGCGAGGTAAATCGGGGGATCGTTCGGGCGGTGGAGAAATTCGGCGGAAGCGTGCTGGGGGTATCCGGGAAGAATGCGGGGATTTTGCACGTGCGGAAACACATGGCGCTGGTGGAGGACGAAGATTCGGGCGCGGTGAAGAAGGTGGATATCGGATTTGTTGGAAAAGTGGAGCGCGTGGAGGTGAAACCCATCCTGACGCTGTGTGAGGCGGGCATTATTCCGGTGATCGCGCCCATCGGATTGGGCCCGGAGGGCCGAAGCTACAATGTGAACGCGGATACGGCGGCCGGAGAGATCGCGATCGCGCTGAGGAGCGAGAAGCTGGTGTTTCTGACGGACGTGCACGGGATTATGCGCGATCCCGACGATCCGGGTTCGCTACTTTCCACGCTGCACGTGGATTCGGTGGATGCCATGATTTCGGAGGGCGCGATCCACGGAGGGATGATCCCGAAGGTGGGGGCATGCCTGAACGCCGTGAAGGCTGATGTCCACAAAACTCACATTATAGACGGCCGGATTCCGCACGCGCTGTTGCTGGAAATTTTCACGGACGAGGGCGTGGGAACGCAGATCGTGCGATAAAATAAATCTCTCACCGCAAAGACGCGAAGGACGCAAAGGACGTCAAGCAAGGCAAGGGTTGAAGTTAAGGAAGGTTAAGCTTGAGACCACCCAGTTCCGTCTTCTTAGTCTTTTTTCTGTCTTTCTTTGCGCTCTTTGCGTCTTTGCGGTGAGCATGCTTTTTTGTGAGTTTGAGAGGAGGAGAACCCCATGAAAACAGACGAAGTAATCGCTTTGGAAAAGCAGGTGATTCTGCAAACCTATACCCGTCCGCCGTTTGTGTTGGAGCGCGGAAACGGGGTGCACCTGTTCGATACGGAGGGAAATCGCTATCTCGATTTTGTGAGCGGCATCGCGGTCAATGCCTTCGGATACGGGGATTTCGATATTTTAGAGACCCTTAAAAGCCAGGCTTCGCAATTGATCCACTGCTCCAATCTGTATTACACGGAGCCGCAGGTGGAATTGGCGAAGCTCCTCGTGGCGCATTCCTTTGCGGATAAGGCGTTTTTCTGCAACAGCGGGACCGAGGCCATCGAGGGCGTCATCAAGTTTGCGCGGCGATGGGGACACGAGCGATTCGACCGGCCGAAGACCCGGATCGTCACGATGACGGGTTCGTTTCACGGCAGGACGTACGGCGCATTGTCGGCTACGGCACAGCCGAAGTTTCACAGAGGGTTCGAGCCGTTGGTGCCGGGCTTTGCGACCGCACCGTTCAACGATCTTGAGGCCGTTCGCGAGGCGGTTACAGAGGACACGTGCGCCATTCTGGTGGAGCCGCTTCAGGGCGAATCGGGCGTCAATCCGGCGGATCAGGCGTTCCTCGAAGGGCTGCGAAACTTGTGCGACGAGCGGGAGATGCTGCTGATCTTCGATGAGATCCAGTTTGGCCTCGCGCGAAGCGGCGCGCTCTTTGCGTATCAGCACTTCGGAGTCGAGCCGGATCTGATGACCCTCGCCAAGCCCCTCGCCGGAGGGCTGCCCGTGGGCGCGGTGCTCTTACGGGATGAGGTGGCGCAGCACCTCGGACCGGGGGATCACGGAACCACGTTCGGCGGCGGCCCGGTGGTGTGTTCGGTGGCGTGCAAGGTCTTTGAAAAAATGAGGGATCCGAAGCTCCTCGAACAGATCAAAGAGCGCGGGGCCTATCTGCACGCTTCCTTAGAGCGCCTCAAAAGCCGCCGGCCTCAGATCAAGAAGGTGCGCGGATTCGGATTGATCGCGGGCGTGGTGACGGAGTACGAGCCGAAGGCCGTAGCCGAAGCCTTCCGAAAACGCAACGTGCTCGTGTGCACTTCGGGCAAGGACGCAGTCCGCTTTCTTCCGCCGTTGATCATAGAAAAACAGCACGTGGACGAAGTGGTGGATGTGTTCGATGAAATTTTGGAGCAGGGCGTTGAATAAGCATGTCAATCCGACCATTCAGTTTTCTTCCACAGCGCACACAGAGACCGTGCAAAGTGCAAAATGCGAAGCGAAACGTGCATTTTGCACTTTGCATTTTACATTTTATATTTTTCATTTCGCATCAGAGCGGGAAAGGACACAACGATGAAACAGGCTGCTGAAAAAATCATTCTGGCCTATTCCGGGGGATTGGACACGTCGGTATGCGTGCAATGGATCCGGGAGAACTATGGCATGGAGGTGATCACCCTGACCGCGGATCTGGGCCAGGGCATCGATCTGGACGAAGCCCGGCACAGGGCGTTGGCGGTGGGGGCATCCAAGGCGATCGTGGTGGATGCAAAGGAGTTGTTCGTGGAGTATTTTGCCTTCCCGGCCCTTCAGGCGGGAGCGATCTACGAAGGCGAGTACGTGCTGGCTACGGCGTTGGGGCGTCCGCTGATCGCTAAGCTGATGGTGGATGTGGCGCGGGAGGAAGGCGCGGCGGCCGTGGCGCATGGGTCCACGGGCAAGGGCAATGATCAGGTGCGCTTCGACGTTTCGGTGAATACCTTAGCCCCGGACCTAAGGATCATCGCTCCGGTGCGGGAGTGGACGATGACGCGGGATCAGGAGATCGAATACGCGCAGGAGCACGGCATTGCTGTGCCCGTGACGAAGAAGAGTCCGTATAGTATAGATCAGAACCTCTGGGGACGCAGCATCGAGGCGGGCGTGCTGGAGGATCCCTGGACCGAGCCGCCGGACGACATCTATGCGTGGACGACGGATCCCCGAAACGCCCCGGATGAGCCGCAGATAATCGAAATCGAGTTCGAGGAGGGCATTCCCGTGGCCCTGGATGGCGAGCGGATGAAAGGTGCTGCGCTCATCGCCAAGCTCAACACCATCGCGGGCCGGCACGGCATCGGTCGGGTGGATCACTTGGAGAATCGCCTCGTCGGGATCAAATCCAGAGAGATCTACGAGGCCCCGGCGGCGACGGTGCTGTATAAAGCGCATCAGATATTGGAGGATATGACCCTCTCCAAAGATGCCGCTCGCTTCAAGACGCTGGTATCGAAACAATACGCCGAGCTGATCTACAACGGACTATGGTTTTGCGCGCTCCATCAGGACCTCCGCGCCTTCGTGGTGAGCAATCAGCGGTATGTCACCGGAACCGTGCGGATGAAGCTTTTCAAGGGCGTCTGCCACGTGATCGGGCGCAAGTCGCCTTCTTCGCTGTATAGCTTCTCCCTCGCCACGTACGACGAAGGCGATCAATACGATCAGGAAGCGGCGTTGGGCTTTATCAAAATTCACGGCCTCTCGCAAAAGACCCAGGCGCAGGTGCAGCTTTTGGGACAGGCTTCGACGCAGAAGAAACTGCCGTCGGTGATGCCTCCGAAAATGCGGAAGGACGCTTTGAAAGTCGCGACGGCGGAAGAGCAATGAGAATAGGCACTGGTCATTCGGCATAGGGCATTAGTCCCCACCACCTGCCTGTTGCCTGTTGTCTGTTGCCTGTTGCCTGTTGTCTGTTGCCCAATGACCAATCACTAATGACCAATAACTACGATGGAAGGCTATGGAAACAAAACCGCTTCAAGTTATTCGCGGCGCCAAAATAAAAGACGTGCCCCGGATGGCTCAGATTATCAACGGGTATGCGAAAGATGGGCTGATGCTGCCAAGATCGTTGAGTCGCCTCTACGAGCAGCTGCGGGATTACGTGGTAGCAGAGTTGGATGGGGAAGTTGTCGGATGCGGCGCGCTTCAGGTGACGTGGGAGGAATTGGGAGAAATTCGATCCCTGGCGATTGCGGAGGAACATCTCAGACAAGGGATCGGTTCGGAGATCGTTGCCTGTTTGCTGAAGGAGGCCCGGAGGATCGGACTGACGCGCGTCTTTGTGTTGACATACCGGATGGACTTTTTCGGACGGTTCGGATTTCAGGAGATTCCAAAAGAGCGTCTGCCGCACAAGGTATGGAGAGATTGCTTCGATTGCATCAAATTCCCGGAATGCGATGAGCATGCGATGATTCTGGAAAAGATTTAATTTCACCGCGGAGACGCGGAGTGCGCAGAGAAACTCCCTGTGTAGGTGGGAAAGTGGAAGGGTGGGAGGGGGCTCCCCGTCTCACTTTCTCACTTTCTCACTTTCTTTCCTTTGCGTCTTTGCGGTGAGACGAAATCCTCGGAGGAACGGTGAGCCGTATCTTGATCGTAGGCATTGAACACGATTTGATGGAAAGGTTGGCGTCCGATCTGGCCGACTCCGGATACCGGACGGACTCGATGACCGGGGAGGAGTTGCTTTCCGCGGAGAACGGCGCCCTCGCAAACTACGATCTTTTTCTCTTGGAAATAGGTGCTGAGGACGTGGGGTTGGTTCGATCCAAGCTGAAGCAGGCATTCGAGGGAAGAAGAAAACCGCCGCTCCTCTTAGTGGGCACGGAGAAGCAGATGAAGGATGCGGATGCCCTGACGGAAGCGGACGACTTTGTGCTGGCGCCGGGTTCGCCCTTCGAGTTAAGCCTGCGGGTAACGGTCGCTCTGAGACGCGCGAGGCGCTTTGATCCCACGAATACGATCCGAAGAGCCGATCTGAGGATCCATCCGCATACGTACGAAGTGTTCATGAATGAAGAGCGGGTGGATCTCACCCTGAAGGAATATGAGTTGCTAAAATTTCTGGCCACGCACGCGGGGCGGGTATTCACGCGGGACGTGCTTTTGGAGCAGGTGGGGGGATACGATTATTACGGCGGCATGCGCACCGTGGATGTGCACGTACGAAGGCTTGGGGCAAAGATCGAGCGAGAGGGACGCACGTTTATAGAGACCATACGGGGAGTCGGGTATCGGTTTGTAGTGCGGGCGTAACGAGAGAGAAAAAAT
>JAUWMS010000425.1 GCA_030613045.1 Candidatus Latescibacterota bacterium
GACTGCTGAACTTTCTTGGAAAAAAGGCATTGGAGCGAGGAGGCATAGTAAGGCGGTCTGATAGCCAAATCTCATATGTGCTTCCAATAACGCAGGCAGACTTCTTGCAAATGCTACAAAGCATTCAGAGGCAGTACAAGATGGCTGTAAAACTGGACCCATCAAAGTTTGTTTCAAAAAAAATGATGGATGAAGGTTCAAGCTCACCCTTCATAGCCCGTCTTTATTTGGGGATTCTACGTTTGCGGGATGTCGTCTTTCCGGACTATGCTAAGCGGGACATAGTTGATAAACCATATGAATCAGTTATGGAAGCGCTGTTGAACACGCGCAGTGCTTCACAGGAAATCGCTCAACTGGTAGCTGACCACGTTAGCAAGCTGGCTAAGGGGGAGGTTGGGCACTTGCGCGGACACGTAATGGATATTGAAAAGCCGATTGACAAGGAACTGCGTGAAGAAGTGGTGACTTTTTTAAATAGTGCGGTGCGCGCACTAAAGCAGGGAATGCAGGAGGTAACCAAGATTTTGGGGAAAGATATTGGCTTCCTATTCAAGAGACAAAGCGCGTTTGAAGATGGGATAAGAATACTAGAAAAAGATGATCAACACTTCGCTGCATATCTAAGAGAAACGCGCAAGTGGTCGGAGCGATTAGTCAACAGCCGTAATGCTATCGAGCATGAAGGATGGATATTGCCCGAAGTAAAGTATACTGATGTTTCAGGGATCATTTGCGCTGACGAACCTGAAATTTCAGGCAAGAAAGTATCTGACTTCGTAAAGTTCATCATGGACCGACTCATTTGCTTTGTGGAGGAAGTCACAACTCATTGTTTGGCAGTGCGAATGCCAGCGGGCATCACTGTAACAGAGATTCCATTGTTCAAAAGAGAATCAGATATGCCGCTACGGTTCCAGGTGACGCTTACTAATGGTGGGATGCCTATTTGGAATATAGCGTACCATCAAAGTTCATTTGAAGAAACATGATTGTTGCGGTTGGTCCGGGAAATTGTTCTCCCGAACCAACCAACTGCGTTGCCCAAGAATAAAGCAGTATTTAGACCGTATCATCCTATGTTGTACGAGCCGCGGCCTGGAAGACGGTTCAATCCCCTTCCCCGTTCAGGCGGCATCTTCCAGCTTTCCTCCAACCGGAAAAGATCCTCCTTTACCACCACTTGGCTCTTCATCCCCCGAACGATGCACATCTGTTCGTCCGTAACCTCCCAGACGCACGCAAAATCCGCTCCGTCCGACCCGCACTCAAACGGCTCCCGATCCTCCAAAGTCCCCTCCACAATAGACCTCGAATTCGACTCCGAGAATAGAAGCACCTTCTCCGACCTGTTCCCGCCCCTCCTGTAGCGAAGACACCCTGTCACGATAAGGAAGATAATTCGTGGCCCCGTCCATAGTGGCGGAGATCAGAAAAGCTATTGACTTTTGGGGGAGAGTGTCGTATTTTTAATGGTTATGGATCTGCATTGACCGGGAACACTTCTCTCTGCCGGAGCGTCCAATATGTTCCACCCGAATCATAAGCTGCTCTATATCGAAACATACGGCTGCCAGATGAATCGGCTGGACTCGGAACTTCTGTTCGGACTCTTCACCGAGGCAGGATACGAGCGCGCAGAGTCGAAGGAGGCAGCGGACGTGATCCTCGTGAACACGTGCTCGGTGCGGGCTCACGCCGAGCAGCGAGCCTTGGGGCGGATCAGTGAGTTGGGCGGATTGAAACGAAACAAGCCGGATCTCGTGTTGGGCGTGGTGGGATGTATGGCCCAGCGCTTGGGGGAGCAACTCTTCGCGGATCATCCTTACGTGGATCTTGTGGCCGGGCCGGACGCCTATCGGGAACTGCCGGCTTTGATCAAAAATGAGCGCACGCGGATCAGAGCATGGTCCCAAGATCCGACGGAGACGTATGAGGGCCTTTCTCCGAAGCGGGACGGAGGGCTCAAGGCGTGGGTGGCGATTATGCGCGGATGCAACAATTTTTGCTCCTATTGCATCGTGCCCTATGTGCGCGGGCGGGAGCGGAGCCGGTCGGCTGAGGCGGTGCTCAACGAGATCCGGGGACTCGTTCGGGAGGGCGTTCAGGAGGTCACGCTTCTCGGGCAAAACGTGAATTCCTATCGGGACAAAGACGCCGGATTTGCCGAGTTGCTGAGGCGTATAGATCAAGAGACGGATATCCGGCGGATTCGATTTTTAAGCTCCCATCCCAAGGATATGTCCGGGGAGGTGCTGCAGGCTATGGCGGATGGTGCAAGTATCTGCGAGCATCTGCATCTCGCGCTTCAGTCCGGATCGTCGAAGATATTAGAGCGGATGAATCGAAACTACACCGCCGATGCTTTTGTGGAATTGGTGGAGCGCGCGCGCGCGATCGTCCCGGGATTGAGCGTGACCACGGATATCATCGCGGGATTTCCCGGGGAAACCGGGGAGGACTTCGAACAGACGCTGGAGGTGATGCGCCGTCTTCGCTTCGACAATGCGTTCACCTATCGCTATTCTCCGAGATCGGGCACGAAGGCCTTCGACATGGAGGACGACGTGCCGGACGCGGAGAAGCATCGGCGCTTGGACGCGATGATCGCGCTCCAGCGAACGATCTCCAAAGAAAAAAATCGGGCGCTGATCGGGGCCAGGGCGGAGATCCTGGTGGAAGCGCCGAGTAAACGGGGCACGGGCGTATTGGGCCGAACCAGGACGGATAAGGCCGTGGTCGTGTATAACGGAAATCTTGAGGTGGGAGACTGGGCGACAGTCGAGATCGTCGAGACCACCGCAGCGACGCTGGTGGGACGGAAGGCGGAAGGCAGTGATCGGTGATCAGTAATCAGTGATCAGTAATCAGTGGTCAGTAGGGGCAGACCGGTGTGTCTGCCCGCATCGGACGAATAGCTTGCCACCACTCACCAATCACCAATCACCAATCACCCCAAATGAGACTTTGGATTCCAATCTGCATACTGCTCCTCGCCTCCCCCGCATGGGGCGATCTCCTCTCCGAGGGATTGGCGCTCTTTGAGGCCGGGGAGCATGCGAAGGCACACGAGAAGTTGTCGGCGTATCTAACTTCGCACCCGGATAGCCCCAGGGCGCTGTTTTATCTCGGAAGGACGGAGACCGACGGCGCGCAGGCTCAGGAGCTTTTCCGGATGTTTATGGCGAAGCACCCGAAGCACGAGCTGGCGGACGATGCGCTGTTTCAGATCGCTCAGTACTATTATGCGAGAGGTTTTTACGTGACCGCGCGCCAGCATTTGCTTCGGCTTTTGGACACGTATCCTGAGAGCAATCTCGGAGACCGGGCATTGTACAGGCTGGGGTTGACGTTTTTGGCCACGGACGAATTTGAGACCGCGCGGGCGCATTTTACACAGATGATGGAGCGACATCGCGAGTCTCCGTGGGAGCCTTATG
>JAUWMS010000573.1 GCA_030613045.1 Candidatus Latescibacterota bacterium
TTCAATGGAACAGGCTCTTACAGAAGCCCAAGTGCTCACTGTAAGCCACATGCTAAGAAGGACCATTCGGCGTACCGCATGAAAGGTACATAATGCCAATCTCATATTCAGTTCTCATAAAATCGAAACAGAGTCGCACAACTCGCGTATAGACGCACCTTTTCAGCATCTAAAAATGCTGAGGTTCATCTATCATTACGTTCGGGGATGTTATGCGCACCTTCAGTTCCCTCAACCTACCGGCCGACAAAGAAATACTTCCCATCCCGGCTCCCGCATCTTCTGCGCCGCGACTTGAGCTGCCTCTATCCGTTCAAAAATGCCGTATACCGTGGAGCCACTGCCCGACAACGAAGCCTTGAAAGCACCCAATGCCGTCAATCGTTCCCGGATGTCCTTCAACGCGGGATGGTGCGTTTCCACCAACCTAGAAAAATCGTTCTCCATGCAGGGATAGCATGCTTTAGAGAGCATCCCCGGTTCTTTCAAAGAAGCTACAAAGTTAATATATTTTCCCTCGAAAGTCAAGGGCATTTTCAAGTTCCGGTAGGCCCACCCAGTGGAAATCGGGAAACCGGGATAGACCAGCACGTAGAAGACCGGCTCCGGCGCGGAAACAACCTGCAGAATCTCCCCGCGTCCGGACGCGATTGCCGTGCCCGAGCGGAGAAAAAAAGGCACGTCCGAGCCGAGCGACGCGGCAATCTTATGACGCTTCTCCGAAGCGATCTCCACGTCCCACAGCCGACAAAGTCCCCGGAGCGTCGCCGCCGAATCGCTGCTGCCGCCGCCGAGACCGGCGCCGATGGGGATCCGCTTTTCCATCTTGATCCGCACGCCTCGATCGCATCCGGTTTCCCGCAGCAGCCGATCCGCCGCTCGATAGACCAAATTGTCCGGTCCCTCGGGAACACCGGCACAGGAACAGGCGATCTCGATTCCCGATTCCAGCTCCTCG
This sequence comes from Candidatus Latescibacterota bacterium, assembly GCA_030613045.1. Classification (GTDB taxonomy): domain Bacteria; phylum Latescibacterota; class 4484-107; order 4484-107; family 4484-107; genus 4484-107. Next base: position 959 of record JAUWMS010000573.1, read on the forward strand.
AAAATGAGTGTATCGCAGAGATCCACGGTCTGCATCACCGTGAGGATGTCGTGGTACCCGTCCGCGCGTTTTTTCAGAATCTTGAGGCCTAAGTTGATCTTGGCATAAGCCTTTTCCCGGATCGACATGTTCCCACTCCCCCGAAAACTACTTTACCACGGAAATACACGGAACATCACGGAGCGTTTCTGTGTGTTTCCGCGTGCTTCCGTGGAAAGGATCTCCGAACCGCCCACACCGTATCATCCTTCGCTAACCCCAATGTCTCGCTTGCCGGCCCGCCATGGACCGACACCTCCAGAACCCCCGAACTCCCGAAAAGGGCCAAGGGTTCCCCCTCCGAAACCGAAGTGTATGACCGAACGATCTCCCTCAGACGGACAGCGCCTGCTCCGATCTCGAACGCCCCATCCCCGGCAAACGCCCGGAACGTCTCTTCGGATATATTAGTCATCGCATTCCCGAATCGATCCACGCGCACCACCCGTCCAAGAAGCCGTACCCCTTCGATCTTCGGTTTTGGGAGTTCCAAACGCACCCAATCGGACACCTCCGGCCCGAACTCGGACACCGCCACCCCTTTGGTTAGATG
>JAUWMS010000229.1 GCA_030613045.1 Candidatus Latescibacterota bacterium
GCGGCCGGTGTTGGGAAGCATCGAAAGCCTGAACCGGATAGATCGCGAGGCCTTCGTGCGCACGCTCCACGATTTCTACGTGCCCAACAACGTCACCGTGGTCGTGGTGGGCGACGTGACCGCCGATCCGGTTCTCGCGCGGATCGAGCAGACTACGCAGGCGTGGAAACCCAATGCTTCTATCACGGACCGGTGTGCCCCGATTGCCTTCGTGCCTCAGACCACGATTCGCACGAAGGAAATGGAGATGGACGTTCACCAGACCTACTGGATGCTGGGCTTTCCGAACATGGGCCGGCTCGATCTGGCGGATATGTACGTGTTGGACGTGGCATCCACGATCCTCGGCGGCGGACGAAGTTCCCGGCTCTACCAGCGTTTGGTGGAGCAAGAGGGATTGGTGACTTCGGTGAGTGCGTGGGTCTGGTCGCTCACCCGGGCGGGCATCTTCGGCGTGGAGGCGCACTTCCCCCCGGAGCATCGAAAACAAGTGGAGCAAATCGTCTTCGGGGAGATCGAGCGGATGAAGCACGAAGCGGCTTGCTCCGGGGAATTGGAACGGGCCAAAACGATGCTGATCACCGATTTCGCATACAGCAACGAGACGAATGCGGACCTCGGGGAGACCATCGGCCACTATGCGACCATCGCCACCGTCGAGGAGGCGGTGACCTACCCGGATCGAATCCGGGCCGTCACGGAGGAGGACGTCCGAAAAGCGCTCGAACGCTATTGCGATTTCGGGGCTTATACGTTGTGTTGCGTGAAACCCAATGGTTCGTAGTGGGGAATGGTTATTGGTGAGTAGTGAGTGGTGAGTAGTGAGTGGTGGAGAAAGCTACATCGGGAGAAAATATGATTAAATGCACCGTTCAAAAAAACGGCTTGAAGATTTTGACGAAAGCATCGCAGGCCAACGACATTGTGGCCGTGGGCGTGCTGCTTCGGATGGGTTCCCGGTACGAAACCGACGAACAGGCCGGGCTGTCCGATCTGACTCAGCATCTATTGCTGAAGGGAACGGAGAGCCGGACGGCGGAGGCGCTGGCTGTAGAAATGGATTCGGAGGGAATCCGGCTGTCAGCCTCGGCGGGCAAGGACTACGGCGCGGTCGCGCTGTTGACCACGTCGGAGCATCTAAACAAGGGGCTGGAACTTCTCTTCGACGTCCTGAAACACGCCCATTTCCCGGAGGACAAGGTCGCGCAGGAGAAGGAGATGGTCCTGCGGCGTATCAAAGCCCGGAGGGACCACCTGCTCAGTCGCGCGATGGATCAGTTGGTGGAAACGTATTATCAGCGACATCCCTATCACAAGCCCGTTCTGGGCTATCCGGAGACCGTCGAGCAGTTTGATCGGGACCAAATCGTACAGTTTTACCGTACCCATTTCGTTCCCAACAACATGCTTTTCTCCGCAGTGGGAAATTTTGACGAGCAGGCATTGATCGAGCGGATCCGGGCCGAATGGGGAAACGCGTCGATGCGCCCATTACCCCCTTTGACGGAGGCCGCGCTTCCCGTCCACGACGCGCCCGAAGAGACCTTTGAGGAACGGGACAATCAGGCCGCTTGGATCGCCATCGGATACGGCGCGCCGGCGCTGGGCCATCCGGATTACGCCGCGATGACCGTGCTGGATGCCATCCTCGGAGGCTCGATGAGTTCCCGCCTGTTCACCGAGCTTCGGGATAAGCAAAGTCTGGCCTATCAGGTAGGCTCGCACTATGCACCGCACCCGGAGGTGAGCCTCTACGTGATGTACATCGGAACGAGTGAAGAACGATTTGGGGACGCGCGGGACGGCGTGCTGAGCGAGGTGGGGAAGTTGCGAACGGAACTGGTGTCGACGGAGGAACTTCGGACCGCGAAGACGTACCTGAAGGGGACGTTCGTGATGGGTCAGGAGCGGAATGCCGCTCAAGCCGCTCTGATGGCCGCGTATGAGTTTTTGGGCCTGGGATATCCCTATATAGAGGAATTTCCGAAACGGATCGAGGCGGTCACCAGGGAGGATGTGTTGCGGGTCGCCCGAACTTATTTCTCCGGGCCTTATACGCTGGGAGCGGTGCGACCGAGGACAGCGGGGGAACTTCTGCGTTCATAATTCACAATTAAGCATTTACAATTCACAATTGTGAATTGTAAATTGCGAATTATTAATTGTTAATTTTAAGGCCGTTGTGTACTTACGGGGAAGGATTATCCAGAAAGATGGGGTGAGTGAGGGGACTTGAACCCCCGGCCCCCAGGGCCACAACCTGGTGCTCTAACCACCTGAGCTACACCCACCGCAAGGATTGCCTGAATTTCAAAAATTTCAAAGAGTGCCAAGATTGGCGGGAAAGAGGGAGCTTCCGCGTTCACAATGAACAATTATAAGTTCCACAAAAAATGCAGCAATCATCCCGGATGCGCTTCCCCCTTCAAACATTGAAACCCTGAAGGCTGAATTCCGTTCGGGGGGCGGAATTAACCCTTTAGGGTTTCATCGGGGAAATGGGGTGAGTGAGGGGACTTGAACCCCCGGCCCCCAGGGCCACAACCTGGTGCTCTAACCACCTGAGCTACACCCACCGCAAGCATTGCCTGAATTTCAAAGATTTCAAAGAGTGCCAAAACTGAGACGGGAAGCTGGTACGCCCGGCAGGACTCGAACCTGCGCCCCTCTGCTTAGCAGGCAGATGCTCTATCCAGCTGAGCTACGGGCGCAAAACAAGATCAACCCTTGAGAGGAATCCTTCGCTTACGCCTTCTGCCAGAGAAAAACAGTCTGTCTTTTTCTCTGTCGAAAGGTTATGTCGAAATGCTCAAATACCTTCTCCCTGCCTAAAAGAAAAGGAACTCGCTCAATCTGTGCCCAAGCAAGGGTACAGTTAAATTGACGTGCTCCTATCTTCATGGGAATAACAGCAAATCTTGCAGGAATGCCTCCACCAATTCCCCCTATCTCTTTAATTTCTGAGGCCGTTTTTTCTAAACTTAAAAATTGCCCCATTCGATAAGGAATCAACGTATAATCCGCCCCAGAGTCTATGTAGAAATATTCAGCAATCCACTCATTTTCAGAACCAAGAAGATACACTTTAGCTACAGGTCTAAAGATGGTTTCTCCTGTGCGTAAGCGTTCCTTTCTATAATCAAATTCAGTCATCCCCATAGCGAGTCTCCCCGTTTAGAAGATAAATGTCTCGCCACGAGGAACTTTCCAGAGTACCACTTCTTTCTCCGGATATTTCTTTTTAGCCGTGGTATAAGCAAGCTCCGGGTCTTCATCTGCACAGATTACCTCTTTATCTACAATAGAGATGTATTTGTCTTCATATTTACTCAAATCTGCTGTCGAAAACCACCTGAATGTCTCATCCTTGTTCATAAAGCATTCTTCCCTTAGATAAAATCCTTTTATGAAGATGATCTCTTACATCGTCCAAATCAAGGATATCCACTTCATCCTCTACCGCCATAGAGACTTTTCCATAATATTGAAAAAACTCTCCAGGATTAACTCCGCTGACGGCTATATCAATATCCTGCGCCGAGTTCATGTCCTCGAGGCACGAGCCAAACAAGAATACTTTTTTTGCCCCAAAGTCTCTGCTAATATCAACGATTATAGATAGTTCTTCTTTAAGAGATGCTTCTGTCATTATTACACCATTGCTTAGAAGGCGGATGCTCTATCCAGCTGAGCTACGGGCGCGGAAGGATGAAAGGCTGTCTTGAAATTGCGATTTCTTCTAACGTCTCTCCGGTCTACGAACCCTGAGCGGATGCGAAGGGTTGGGCATAGTCCCAAGCGGCGAAAGTCGCGCAACGTGAACCGTGATCTCATGTGTAGTAGGAAAAGATCCCAGTTGATAGCACAACGCTCATTCAGACTCAGAATCTGACTCAGAAGAATCAGATCCCGAAGAATCTGACTCTGCTTCTTGAATACTGCTAGGATCATAACCCTCTGTGAGTATGATGTTTTTGGGCAAATCTGAGTCAAAATCCGGTTCACCTGAATCGAGGGGAGAATCAGGTGAAGAGTCTGAGCTGTCGGCCGACATAGCATTGCCATTGTCATGGCCGTCTTCAGGTACATTCCTTTCGTCTGGCATTTGATGGATCTCCTTTTGTATTTTTTGAAGGTTATCTTCTTTAGAATCTGGGGGATGAGTCCAAATGTGCGCTGTAAATAGAAGGGCTTGTATAACGAGAACGATAATCAAGGATATAGAAAAACGATAACCCCATGCTATCCACTTTGCTTTCTGGAAAGTCTGTTCTACGATTGGAGCAAAAGCATCAGTACTACGTTTTGCTACGTAATAGCTGAAATCGACAGATCGTTTTTCCTTCACATATTCCAAAACAGATTCATCTAAATTCAAGGATTCGATCTTATGATGCTTTATGACCTGAAAAAACATCAACCAAGCTGTTAGGGCCATAATGATAGCGATAAATGCAGACACTACTAAACACCACTCGAGAGAGTTAGATGGCGGCACTACACCATAATCAATTATCCACTTATAGAAGAAACCTATAGCACCTATAAGAACCGTAAGAGATGAAAGATGCCATGCCGCTTTCTGATCTATCCGTGCAAAACGCTCTTGCTGTCGGAATAGTAATTCACGTGCGTGCTCGGCGAATTGAGCGTATTTCTCTTTGTTTTCCTGTACCTTGTCGTTCACTGTGCTATCCCTCTATGAGGGGATTATCTTTCTGCCCATTACACATAATTTCCGTATTCCCGAAGCAAAAGGTTCGTAGTAACGGATTATTTGCCGGATAAACGAACGAGCCTGTCAAAATTCACTTTACACAAATCCCGAAGCATCAACAACCAAATCCAGACAGAAAAAACCTGGTCGGGGTGAGAGGATTCGAACCTCCGACTTCGTGCTCCCAAAGCACGCGCGCTAACCGGGCTGCGCCACACCCCGAAACAGCTTCTAAAGTACCAAAAAAAGCACAAAAAGTCAAGAGAAAATAACTCAAACGCGCAAAGGCATTTCTCCGCGGTCTCTGCGGCCTCTGCGGTGCCATGCCCTTTAACATAGAGGAGAGAATAGCCGATGACAACACCTCGCATTCAGGTAGCCTTTCAGGGAGAGTTGGGCGCATACAGCGAATTGGCCGCTCGGGAGTTTTTTCCAGAAGACATCGAAGTAGCTCCGGAAGTCACCTTCGACGAAGTTTTTGAGAAGGTAGAGGCGGGCGCGATTCCCTATGGGATCGTGCCCATAGAGAACTCCCTCGCGGGCAGCATCCACCAGAACTACGATCTGCTGTTGGAGCACAAATTGTGGATCGTGGGAGAGATCAAGCTGAGGATCGTGCATCATCTGATTGTGCATCCCGGCATAGGGCTTACGGACCTCAAAAAGGTCGTTTCGCATCCCCAGGCCCTGTCTCAGTGCCGGGATTTTCTGCGCGGCCTGGAGGGCGTGGAGGCCGTCCCTGTGTATGACACGGCCGGCGCGGTGCGTTTGATCCGGGAGGA